>JANTGS010000010.1 GCA_024762795.1 Flavobacteriaceae bacterium
GATCTTTTCTTTAGACATTACATGGCCGGTTTCAGGATCAGTTTCCTGAGTGTTTACCCCTTTTAAAGTGATGATCTGTCCGTTTACAAGTAAAAGCCCGTTCTTAATTTCAACACTCCTGAACCCGATCTTTTCAGTAGTTGCCTCAAGAATATTACCTTTTTTATCTTTTAAAATCAAGCTTAAAGTATAGAGATTTGGGTGTTCGGCACTCCATGCCTTTACATCTTTAATATGGGCCTGAAATACTGTATTGATCTTGTTTTCTTTAGGGAAATTAATTTCAGATGTTTCTGTGCTGAGCATATTTTGGCCCGCATCGTATATTTTGTAAGTAAGCCTAGCTTTTTGATCTTTCTTGAGGTGATTTTTAAGCATAACCGACAAATTAAGAACACCATTTTTATAGGCAGGATCCAGGGTGGAAACCACTTCAAAATCTTCAATTCTTACTTTGGGTTGGGCATAAAGAAAAACACTTCTTTCGATACCACTGATACGCCAAAAATCCTGACATTCCAGATAAGAACCATCAGTCCAGCGGAAGATCTGTAATGCAATGGTATTCTTTCCCTTTTTAACTGCTCCCGTGATATCGAATTCGGCCGGTAACTTGCTGCCCTGAGAATAACCTATAAACTTTCCGTTGATCCATACAAAGCCACCCGATTTCATCGCACCAATGTGTAAAAATATTTCTTTTCCATCCCAGTCGGGGCTGATGGTAAAATCACGTCGGTAAGATCCAACCGGGTTATAATCGTGAGGGACTTTCCCCGGTTCAGCAGGATAGATTCTGTCTTTAAATTTGATGTCTTTTGAAACAGGAGCCTTATAATCGGCAAATTCATATTGATGGTTGACGTAGATCGGGATACCAAAGCCCTCTACTTCCCAGTTTCCGGGAACTTTAATATCATCCCAGCCGGATACATCAGTATTTGGTTTCATAAACCCGGTTGGCTTATCTTTAGGAGCTCTTACCCATTTAAACTTCCATATTCCATCCAGACTTTTGAACAACCGGTCCTCTTTCGGATCGTTTCTCAAAGCAGCATCTTCAGAAAGATAAGAAGCAAAAGAACTATGGGCTTCGATCTTATTTACACCGATTACCTGATTATTTTGGATATAATGATCGTAATTTTTAACCGGATCATTGGTTTGAGCACTAGAAATACTACCCATCATCAGTACAAGGATCATGGATGGGGACAAAAATAATTTTAACATATAAACGGGCCTTTAAGCTTTAAACATTTTAGTATAATACTGATAAAATAATGGGATGGTCTCAATACCTTTTAAATAGTTAAAGATACCATAATGTTCATTGGGAGAGTGTATCGCATCACTATCCAGCCCAAATCCCATTAAAATACTTTTACTTTTCAATTCCTTTTCAAACAAGGAAACAATAGGAATACTTCCTCCGGACCTTTGAGGAATAGCTTCTACACCAAAGGTTTCCGTGTAAGCTTTATTGGCTGCTTTATAAGCAATATTATCAATTGGTGTAACATAGGCATGGCCTCCGTGATGTGGTGTAACTTTAACTTTTACGGCTTTGGGTGCAATACTGATAAAATGATCCGTAAACATTTTAGTAATCTCATCGGGATCCTGATCGGGAACCAGACGCATGGAGATCTTGGCGAAAGCCTTTGAAGGAATAACGGTCTTAGCTCCTTCACCGGTATAGCCTCCCCAGATTCCGTTGACATCCAGTGTAGGTCTGATTGAATTTCTTTCATTCGTTGTATATCCTTTTTCACCATAGACGTCTTCAATATCCAGAGCTTTTTTATAATCTTTTATTGAAAAAGGAGCTTTGGCCATTTGAGCTCTTTCTTCCAGTGTGGCCTCGATCACCTTATCGTAAAAACCGGGGATGGTAATATGATTGTTCTCATCGTGAAGTGAGGCGATCATTTTTGCCATAATATTGATTGGATTGGCAACAGCTCCTCCGTAAAGACCTGAATGAAGATCACGGTTCGGACCGGTAACTTCCACTTCAACATAACTCAATCCCCTCAGTCCGGTAGTTATAGAAGGTTGTTGATTGCTGATCATTCCGGTATCGGAGATCAGAATTACATCATTGCTCAATTTCTCCTGATTTCTTTTAACAAACCATTCCAGACTAACAGAGCCTACTTCTTCCTCGCCTTCGATCATAAACTTTACATTACACGGAAGTTTATTTTCTTTAATCATATATTCAAATGCTTTGACATGCATATAAAGTTGTCCCTTATCATCACATGCCCCGCGGGCAAAGATGGCCCCTTCCGGATGGATATCGGTTTTTTTGATCACCGGATCAAAAGGAGGTGAATCCCAAAGCTCGATCGGATCAGCCGGCTGGACATCATAATGTCCGTAAACCAAAACCGTTGGCAGATCTTTATCGATGATATGTTCTGCGTAAACGATCGGGTTTCCGGGTGTCTCACAGATCTCTGCCTTTTTACAGCCTGCATCAACAAGTGAATCCTTAATAGAATCGGCCGTTCTTAAAATGTATTTTTTATGCCCGGGATCCGCACTTATAGAAGGGATTTTTAGTAATTCGATCAATTCATTGATAAAGCGTTCTTTATTTTCCTGAATATATTTTTTTGTCATCTTCACGGTATTTATTTTTTAGAAAAAACAAATATAGACAAAAGAAAATATTTATATTTATGCGCTGTAAAAAAAAGCGGGTTTTTCTATTAAATAATTTCAAATGATAAGCATTTGCAATTCAAAAGAAACTTTATCAGGAAACAGCCGTATGGAGTGAGTTTACTCCTTTATTTGAAGATTCTATCGCAAACAATGGTGAGCCTCAGGATTTCCCTGACTTTACGAGAGGAACTTACATTAAAATAAAACCTTTTAACTGGATGAAAGACACATATTAAAATTATAAAAGAATGGATAAAACTTTATTAATTATGGCTGCCGGAAATGGCAGCAGATACGGATCATTAAAACAATTTGACGAACTGGGGCCTGAAAACGAATACCTGCTTGAATTTAGCTTGTATGATGCAATAGATTCAGGTTTCAATCATATTGTAATGGTAACCAAAGAAAATTATGTTGATGAATTGAACAGTTATTTAAGAAAGCGTCTTCCCGAAGATGTAAAGCTCGATGTGATTGCTCAAAGGATCAGTGATGTTCCCGAAGGTATTGAGATAAATAAAGACAGAAAAAAACCATGGGGGACAGCACATGCCGTTTGGGTAACCAAAGATCTGATCAGCAATAGTTTTGCAGTGATCAACGCTGATGATTTTTATGGAAGAGATGCCTTTAAATACGCTTCTGAATTTATGGATGAACATCCTGAAAAAGACGTAATGGGCGTTGTGCCTTATAAACTTGATAAAACCCTTTCAGATTACGGAACAGTATCCAGAGGAGTTTGTGTTTTTGAAGGAGATGAACTGGTTAAGATACACGAATACAAAGAACTTGAACGTAAAAACTCGGGAGTGATCGATCATGAAACCGGAGATACCTTTACGGGTGAGGAGCGGGTCTCTATGAATTTCTGGGTATGTAAACCTAAAATCTTCGGTGAGATCGAAAAACAGTTTATTGATAATCTGAAAGAAGGTTTTGGTAATAAGCAGGAGATCTATATTCCTATTGTTATTCAGGATCTGGTCAAAGCAGGAGAGATCAAAGTTAATGCTACTCCAACAGTTTCTTCCTGGTTTGGAGTAACCTATGCTCAGGATAAATCGAATGCTGTAGGAACCTTAAAAGAATTGACAGAAAATAAAGAATATCCATCGCCCTTATGGAAAAGCTAAATAATATTTTAAAGAATTTTCAAGTTCCTGATCTTGATTTTTCATTTAAAACCATATCTAACGGACTGATCAATGACACTTATCTTGTATCGGATAAAGAAGAGCCTAAATATATTCTTCAGCGGATCAATACTAATATTTTTACACGGTTTCACGATCTGATTCATAATATTGAGTTGATACTACCTGTACTGGATGCACCCGGTTACCAAAAAATCGAACTGATAAGAACCCGAGAAGATGAACCTTATTTAAAAACTGATACCAGTAATGTTTGGCGTGTGATGACCTTTATTAAGGGTAGTACAGTTTACAATACTACCAGCGATCCTGAGATCGCCCGGGAAGCCGGAAGAATAATTGGTTTGTTTCATAAGTTGTTAAAAGACTTTGATGCGGAGCAGGTAAAAGAAACTTTAGTCAGGTTTCATGATCTGAATCTGAGATATGATCAGTTTAAGGAAGCAAGAAAAAATGCTGATAAGGAAAAACTTGAACAAGCCCGAAAAGCCATTGATTTTGTAGATAAAAATATTGATCTTTTACTCAATATTACCTTTGATAAATTGCCGGTAAGGGTATGCCACAACGATACAAAACTGAATAATATTTTGTTTGCATACAATAAAAATTCCTTATGCCTGATCGATCTGGATACACTTATGCCCGGAACCTTTTTGTATGATTTCGGAGATGCGGTAAGAACTATTGCCAATACGGCACCTGAAGATGAGATCGATCTGAGTAGGATCAATTTCAGAATAGACCTGTTTGAAGCTTTTATGGAAGGCTTACAAATAAATAAGGAGATCTTTAGTGAAGAAGAAAAAGAGCAAATGTCTTTAGGAGCTGCCCTAATGCCATTTTTGCACGGAATAAGAGCCTTAACCGATTTTCTGGAGAACAATCGATATTATAAAGTAAGTTATGAGATGCAAAACCTGGATCGCTGTATGAGTTTATTTACTTTTTCACAACTGGCCATTGATCATCAGGCTGAAATGAAAAAGATCATTAAAGAGAAATTGAACTGATTTTACAGATAATAATTTAAAGTAAAAACCTGCTGAAACTAACAATCAGCAGGTTTTTTGTTTTTTCCTTAAGCAATTCTTCACTTAAAGAATTAGGTAGATCATGATGAAAACTGAACTTTATTACTCTATTTTTCAAAGATTAATTTACTTAGATGAGGGGAATCATGAACTTTATAAATTCTTAAAAATAAATTAATCATCAAACTTTAACCACTTCATCATGAAATACATGTTGGTAATAATTGATTTTACAAACCTATACTTAATGTGTGTTCTTTGCAATACCCCCATGGGGGTATTTTTATAAATAAGAATGATTATAGCTTTTCAGAAATCATTTATCTTTTAAAGGATCCCATTCTTTTCACAAAAATCCAGCAGCTCTCTTCTGTTATGACAATTAGCTTTTTTAAAAATATTCTTTCGGTGAGTTTTAACTGTATGTAAACTGATAAACAGTTCATTAGCTATTTCTGAGCTCGTACAATGTCTGGATATACAATGTATGATCTCGAGTTCCCTTTCCGTAAAGAAACCGATAAATTCTTTATAAATATTCTTTTTTAAAACCCCATTATCCAGTCCGTTTGCATAGATATCCCACACCACTTTGTTGTTACTACTGATAAAAGAAATATCTGTGATGGTGCTTAAACTACTTAAAAAAAATCCGTTATCATCCAGTTCCCACGGACTTGATTGTCTTAAAATATTGATATATGAGCCATCTTTTTTCCTGACTCTGTATGTTACTAAGGCATAATTGTTATCTTCTTTAAATCCGATCTTTAACGCATTTTTCAGGGTTCCTTTAACTATTCTCGAAACAATCTTAGTATCTTCCGGATGTATATAATCAAAAGTAAGATCAATATCAAATTCTTCCTTATCATATCCAAGCATGGATTCAAGACCTCGTACATAAGTCATTTTATATTGGGTCCAGTCTACAATATACATACATTGTTTTCCCTTGATTAACGGGATACAATCTAAGACACTATGATCTCGCTTATTGTTGATGACTTTATTTTCAAGCTTTCTTGAAACATTTTTTCCAAATTCGTTAATGCTGTTTTCTTTTATTTTCATTGAACTGTTTAAGGGGGTTAAACAAATTTTAAGAGATTCAGTTAATCAATTCTATTTCTTCTCCGGGCTTTAGATTAAATTTTCTTCTGAAAAAGTAAACCGCCAGATATAAAACAGGAGTATCCAGCAAGGCGATCATTAGCTTAAAAATAAATCCGTTAAGAAGCAGCTTGCCAAAAAGATCCCATTCTATTACTTCGAAAGAACAAAGCAATAACAATACTGTAAAAGTGTCTAAAAACTGAGAGGAGATCGTAGAAAAGTTATTCCGTAACCATAAATGCTTTCCTTCGGTAAATTTCTTCCAGAAATGGTAAATACGAATATCAACAAACTGAGCGATCAAATAAGCGATCATCGATGAAAAAACAGCAATGGCTGAAAATCCGAAAACTTTGTGGTATATTTTGTTGCCAACAGGAGACCACTCAGTGGCGGGAGCACCATCAGCAACAAGTATAATGATCAAAGCAAAAACTGATGCAAAGATTCCCGCAGTAACAACTTTATTGGCTTTTCTCTTGCCATAGATCTCCGAAATCAGATCGGTAACCAGAAAAGTAACCGGGTAAGGTAAGATCCCCACTGAAAGTTCAAAGCTGTACAAACCAAAAGGATTCCAGCTAAAGAATTTCTGAAAGATTAAATTTGAGACCACCAAAGCCGTAATAAATAAGGTGGTGAGAATTAGATAGATTTTAAAAGATAGGATCTTGTTATTTAGATTCATTCTAAGTTAGTTGTCATGCGAAAGTACTAAAAAAATAATATTGTAACAAGAATTACAATATAATAATATCTGTTTTGTAAAAATCACTTCCTCTTTAAGTCTTTAATAGAGTATTATATGAGTCGTATTTTTAAGCATTCATTACATGATTTTTGTATTTCTAAAAGTTGAAGCATTAATTTTCATATTTTTGTAATGATAAACAACAATCAAAATAAACAAATAACAAGTTATGCACGCATATATTTTCCCCGGACAAGGGGCCCAGTTCCCGGGAATGGGAAAAGATCTTTACGAAAAATCTGATTTTGCCAAAGGATTATTTGAAAAAGCCAATAAGATCTTAGGCTTTCCAATTACCGATATTATGTTCAAGGGTTTTGCTGAAGATCTGAAACAGACCAAAGTAACACAACCCGCTATTTTTTTACACTCTGTAATTCTGGCAAAGACACTGGGAGATGATTTTAAGCCGGGTATGGTAGCAGGACATTCTTTGGGTGAATTTTCCGCTTTGGTAGCCAATGCTGTTCTCGATTTTGAATCGGCACTAAAACTGGTTTCAAAAAGGGCTCAGGCCATGCAAAAGGCCTGTGAACTCGAACCCTCAACCATGGCAGCTGTTCTGGGACTTGAAGATCAGATTGTTGAAGAAGTTTGCCATCAGGTGGGAGGTATTGTAGTTGCTGCAAATTACAATTGCCCCGGTCAGTTGGTAATATCAGGTGAACTAAACTCGATCGATCACGCCTGTGAGATCCTTAGAGAATCCGGTGCACGTCGTGCTGTTGTACTTCCGGTTGGAGGAGCATTTCATTCTCCGTTAATGGAACCTGCCCAGGAAGAACTGGGAGTTGCTATTGAAGAAACTGTTTTTAACGATCCGATCTGCCCGATCTATCAGAATGTTACAGCCAGAGCTGTAACCGATCCAGCCGAGATCAAAAGAAACTTAATGATGCAACTGACTTCTCCTGTACGATGGACACAGACCGTACAACATATGATAGCAGACGGCGCTACAGAATTTACAGAGGTTGGCCCGGGCAAGGTTTTGCAGGGATTGGTAAGAAAGATAGACCGAAGTGTTGAAACCAACGGGATAAATTAAACCCAACAGGAACTAAGTTTTAAATTATTTTTATGAACGAAGGCACACTCTTTACCCATATCAGTAACCAAGTAGCTACGATCACTTTTTTTCATCCTGCCGGGAATTCTTTCCCGTCGGAAATGCTGCAAAAACTGATCAATTCCATTCAGCGGGCCGGTGAAAATCCTGATGTAAATATAATTGTATTAAAAAGTGAGGGAGAGAAAACTTTTTGCGGAGGAGCCTCTTTTAATGAATTACTTAACATTCAGACAGTGGAAGAGGGGAAAAGATTTTTTTCCGGTTTTGCCGATCTGATCAACACCATGCGTAAATGCTCTAAACTTATTATAGTTCGGGTCCAGGGAAAGGCTGTTGGTGGTGGTGTAGGAATTATAGCTGCAGCCGATTATTGTTTTGCAACTGAAAACGCAAGTATTAAATTATCAGAATTAAGTATTGGTATCGGGCCCTTTGTTATTGCTCCTGCGGTGGAACGTAAGATCGGAACATCCGCTTTTAGTGAGATAAGCCTGGAAGCTGAAAGCTGGAAAACAGCTTATTGGGCAAAAGAAAAAGGGCTGTTTTCACGGGTTTATGATCAGGTTAGGGAAATGGATAAGGATCTTGAAATTTTTTCTGAGAAATTAGCCGGATATAATCCGGAAGCTTTAAAAGAAATGAAAAAACTCTTTTGGAAGAATACAGATCAGTGGGATCAATTATTGTACAAAAATGCTGAAATAAGCGGTAAACTGGTCTTATCGGAATTTACCAAAGAAGCTTTGAATAATTTTAAAAATAAATAAGGATGGATTTTAAGCTTCGGCCCTGGAAAATGGAAGATCTGGAAGATCTGGTAAAATATGCTGATAATCCAAATATTGCAAAATTTCTTACTGATGGTTTTCCTCATCCTTACACCAGGGAAAATGGAAAGAAATTTATCGAATCTGCAATGACCGCTGATCCTGTTCAGATCTTTGCTATTGAAATTGAGGGAGAAGCAGCCGGTGGAATTGGTATCCATCCTCAGGCAGATATTCAAAGAAAAAATGCCGAATTGGGCTATTGGTTGGCAGAACCTTTCTGGGGAAGGGGAATCATGACCAAAGCCATTGCTCAGATCGTTGAATATGCTTTTCTTACTTTTGACCTTAACAGAATCTTTGCCAGGCCTTTTGGGAACAATCCCGGTTCACAAAGAATCTTAGAAAAGAACGGTTTCCTCCTCGAAGCCAGGTTTGATAAAACCCTGATTAAAAACGGAGAATATCTCGATGAATTATTCTATGCTATCAGGAGAGATCAGTATCAAAATAGACTATAAACACACACACAAACAGATGAATTATATATCCTTAATCCTTCTTTTACAAAATGTTGATATCGATGAAAAGCTTAGAAATGCTCCTGACGACAGATATCAGACCGGAGTAATCATTGGCACCTATCTGCCATTTGTACTTTTAGCCGGCCTTGCTTATCTATTTTATTATTTGGCTAGAAAAAGGAAAAATAATCAATAATTTTTCTGATCCTCAGTTTTTTATCTGGCTTTTTAGCAACTTCCCGTAATAATTTGTAAATTGCTGTTATCATCTTAAACCATCTTGGTTATGTCAGTTTACTTAGCAGAGTTTCTGCGAATATCTTTAATTATTGTTTTGGGAGATGGTATTGTTGCCGGTTTAGTTTTAAATACATCACATTTATTATCGGCCGGCTGACTGTAGTAATTGCCCGGGGCCAGGTGCCACTTCTGCCATTTTAAAAGTTAAAAATAAAAAAACAGAATAAGATGTCAAAAAAGTATATTATCGCAATAGATCAGGGAACCACCAGTTCACGTTGCGTATTGTTTGATAACAAAGCCGGTATCGTAAGCATCTCATATATAGAAACCCGGCAGATCTATCCGGATAACGGTTGGGTTGAGCAGGATCCTGTTGAGATTTATCATACCCAGTTGAAGACCCTTATAAAGGTGATCGATAAAAAAGAGATTTCTGCTAAGGAAATTGCAGCCATTGGTATTACCAATCAGAGAGAGACCACAATTGTATGGAATAAAAAAACCGGAGAACCGATATATAATGCTATTATATGGCAGGATCTTCGCACCAGCGAATATTGTAAAAAGTTACAAAATAAAGGCTGGGAAAAAACAATTAAGGAAAAAACCGGACTTGTTATCGATTCCTATTTTTCGGCAACCAAGATCAAATGGATCCTGGATCATATAAAAGGGGCAAGAGATCTGGCGAAAAAAGGAGACATTTTATTTGGTACCATAGATACCTGGATCCTATGGAATCTTACCCGGGGTAAAGTTCATGCAACAGATTATTCTAATGCTTCAAGAACCATGTTATTTAATATCAGTACTTTAAAATGGGATAAGGAATTGCTGGACTTATTTGATATACCTTTAGAAATGTTGCCAGAAGTAAAGGAATCAGGAGCTCACTTCGGAGATTTTGAGATGGAAGGTATAAAAATTCCAATAACGGGAATTGCTGGAGATCAGCAGGCGGCTTTGTTCGGCCAGGCCTGTTTTGAAAAAGGAGAGACCAAAAACACTTATGGAACAGGTTGTTTTTTACTGATGAATACAGGTAAAAAACCTCAGTTCTCCGATAATGGCATGCTTACTACCATTGCCTGGGGTCTAAACGGAAAAGTATATTACGCACTGGAGGGGAGTGTTTTTATTGGCGGAGCCGCTGTTCAATGGCTTCGGGATGGATTAAAGATCATTGAAACAGCAGAGGAAACCGAACAGAATGCGATAGATGTAAAAGATAATTATGCTGTCATAGTTGTTCCGGCATTTTCCGGACTCGGAGCACCCTACTGGGATATGGATGCCCGTGGTGCTATTTACGGAATAACCCGGGGAACAACTACAAAACATCTCATCAAAGCAACACTTGAATCTATAGCTTATCAAAGTATGGATCTGATCAATGCTATGCAGGTTGATTCTAAAATCCGGCTAAAATCCTTAAAAGTAGATGGTGGTGCCTCAGCCAATAATTATCTGATGCAATTTCAGGCCGATATTTTAGATAAAACAGTGGAAAGAGCTAAGATTATTGAATCTACCGCTTTGGGTGCAGCCTATCTTGCCGGATTAGGGGTTGGGCTCTGGAATAAAGAAGATATTCTAAATCACAGAAAGATCGATAAGATATTTGAACCAGAAATGGAAGCGAAAAAACGCAATGCCCTGATTAATAAATGGCACAAGGCTATTGGAAGAACTAAGGGCTGGGAAGATTGACAGGTATTTAATTTCAAAGCCGGAGTTGACTTACAAAAATATTTCCTCTTATCAAGCAGATCAAGAAGACCCTTAAAAGATTTGATAATATTTGACGTTATTTTTAGAATGTATACCCATACAAAATTACCTGCAGTAAATATACTGTTTACTGCAGGTAATTATTAGATCTTAAAAGGCTTTCGTAAATCTTAAATCCTATGTTCTCTAAGCCAGGATACCTTTAAGTTTATCGAAAAGTATTTGTTCTTTTTCACTAAACTTCTCTCCTCCAAAACCAAGAAAACCTCCCTCTTTTGCAGCATTGGCTACATTTTCTGCAATACCTAAAATCCATTTTTTATAATCCGCAACAACCTCAGGGGATTCTTTTTCCTCCAAAATAGAGATGGCCGTTTTACAATGGTCTAATATGATCTCAGAGAGTTGTTCTGCTGATCTTATATTTTTCGATTTTAACAGATCCATCATGATAGAGCGTTGTTCTTTGGCATCTTCCATAGATTTTTTAGGATCTGTGGTATCAGGTAATAAAGACTGAATGAGTTCATTTGATGCATATTCGGTCTTAGCATTTACCAGACTTCGGGCACTTTCAAACAGTTCTTTGGAAGATCCAACAAGGCCGCTGTTGCCGGCTCCGGCCATAGCCATACCTACTAATTGAGGTATCGTTAAAATGGTAGTCCATTCTTGATCTGAATACTTGTCTAATTTTTTCATAAGGCTTGATTTTAGTTATTATTTCTTAAATTTTACAGCAAGATTATTGTAAAATACCGTATCTCATTCAAAGATAAAGCTTTTTTTTAAAATCGTTTTATACTTTCCCGGATCATCGAATGACTGTATATGAAATATGAAAATGTTTAAAGTCAAGATGTTTTGACATTATAGACAAACACAAAATAAAGAGGCTGTCTCAAATTTACTTTTAAGACAGCCTCTTTTTAGTTGTTTGAACGGAACCTAAGAAGCTTGCAAAAATTGTCTTTATTTTATAATTTTTATCACTATTGTCCGATAAACTTTTAAATGTAAGTCACTGACAATCAATTTATACGATTAAAAAAAGTAAGCTAAAGTTTCTTAAAAGTCCCATTACCCTTTAATTGCATAGGCTTTGAGACGTGTTTAATGGTTTTATCGGACAACAATACTTCTAAAAAGTAGAAAATCCAAACAATGAGCATTTTTATCAACCTAAACTGTAACAAAAGCAAAAAGTAAGTATCTTATTATTGATATTCATTTAAAAAATAAGGAAATGTTCAATACGGGAAATATAAAAACTTTGTCTTTTTTGCCTCTTTTACTGCTGTTTATGATAGTTTCAGGCAGTCATTCTGTCTTAGCACAGGTAAAAACCTATCAGGTTAATTCTTTTGATAAAATAGTGGTCAGTCCGCATATTCAGGTAAATTTTGAAGAGGGAAATTCTGAAAAAGTGATCATTCATGATATTACGGAACCTCTTGAAAAATTGAATATAGAGGTGTCGGGTAAGACACTTCATATTTATCTGGAAGGAGCAAAAACAATTACTAAGAATGAAACCGAAAAGAATGCTAATTATAAAGTAAAACACCCCATTTATAGCGGAACTGTGGTAAGAGCTACTATTATTTATAAGAATTTATCGGAACTTTCATTGAGGGGAGAACAGGATTTTGAATGTATGAGTCCGTTAAAAGGAGAGAAGTTTAAACTCTATATTTATGGTGAATCTGAGGTAGACATAAAAAAAGTAGATGTGGATTCTTTTCATACTACAATTTACGGGGAAAGTGAATTAAAGATAAGAGACGGAAGTATCCAAACCTTTAAGATCATTTCCTACGGGGAGAGTGAAGTTAATTCAACCGATGCGGTATGCCAGACTGTAAAAGTGACCTCTTATGGTGAAAGTAAGATCAGAGTACATGCAACTGACCGGTTAAAAGTAACCTCCTATGGTGAATCAAGGGTTCGTTATAAAGGGAATCCGGAAATTGACCGGGGAATCATTATTGGGGAGGCATCTGTAAAAAGTATCGAATAAAGAAGCCATGAAAATTTGTTTTCCCAAATGGCTTCTTTGAAGATTATTTATTTACTCTGATAAACTGTAAATAATCATCATTTTTAGCTGCAATGATATATTCTTTGCCGGCAATGTTGATCTTAATCAGATCTTTGGTGTCTCCTTCTATAAAAAGTCCGCTGTTAAAGGCTCTTACAGGTTTTAGATCACCCTTTCCATTTCCTTTAAGGAATAATCCTATACCGGCATCATTTCTAGGGGTCTCAACTTCTGAACCATATAAATTTCCGGCAACGACAATATCCAGATTAGAATCTTTATCAAAATCTTCAATAAGGATCTGGTTGATACTTGAAACCTGAGCCAGATTGGGTAAATTATGCATGATAAATTCACCGTCCTTATTTTCCAGATAGATACTGGCAAAGGATCTGACCTGATAATGCATTGACTTTTCCAGATCTTTTTTCGTATAAACATCTTCTAAAGTAGCCGTGGAGAATTCATCATAATTCTTAAACTTCTTTTTAATGGCCGGAATTTGTTCTGATGAGCAGGACCTGCCTCTTACAGGGTATTTCTTACCTTCATCGTAGTAACTCAGCACAATATCCTGATGTTTGTTCTTGTCAAAATCATTTACGTAAATATCAAATGTTTCTTCTTTACTTGCCCGGTATTTATAGTTAAGTCCGTTATTACCTACAATATAATCCATATCTCCATCCTTATCAAAATCTCCCTGACTGATACTAAACCACCAGCCATTTGATTCTTCAAGATTTAATTTTTGGGTTATATTTTCAAATGAACCTTCAACATTTCTAAAAACAGTAATGGGCATCCATTCTCCAACTATGATCAGGTCGGACCATCCGTCTTTATCAATGTCAGTCCATTCGGCATCTGTGGCGAGTCCGAGATCTTTAAATCCGGGAGCCTTATCTGCAGTAATATCCTTAAATCTGGGTTTCCCTTTTGTACTGATGTTTTCAAGCAGGTAGCTGTCGGCAGGAATTGGGTAATTTCCGGGGATCAGCCGGCCTCCCACAAAAAGATCAAGATCACCATCTTTATCATAATCAAAACTCTTAACACGGTTGCCGCTTGTGAGCATTACAGGTAAAGCATTTTTTGATTTAGAGAAATTTCCTTTTCCATCGTTTACATACAAACGGTCCTGTAGTTCTTCTGAATCATAATCAAATTCATTTCCGCCACTTACCATATAAATATCATTATCACCATCTCCATCGGCATCAAAGATCAAACTACCCATATCTTCCTGTAAGCGATCATTTTGTATATCTTTAAAGTTCTTACGTATAAAGCCCTCTTGTGTTTGAAAATAAATTCCGGTTTCGTAATTACTTGCAGCGCCTACAACAAAATCATCCAGACCATCTCCGTTAAGGTCTCCAACAGATATTCCGGGACCAAAGGATGAGGTTTTATGAGGTAACAGTACTTCTTCTATAAAATCGTTATAAGTATTTTCTGTATGTTTATGATGGATATCTAAAACAGAATCATTTACCGTTGTAAAAAGCATTTCCTTTTCAGGTTGATTCTCTGTATTTTTTTGAACAGCAGCGTTTTTATAATCTATCTTTAGGAACTGATTGCTTTTAACATCGGTCAGGATCTGTTGTTTTTTATCCGGCCAGATGATCTTGATCTGATCGGCTTTCTTAAGATCTCCGAGTCCGAAATGTAATTGAGGAGCAACAGACGACTGAAATCCTCGGGTAAGCATAAGCTCCTGATATTGTTTTAGGTCACCTGAAATTACAGTAACCTTTACCCCGATTCCAAAGGGATTATTTTCCGGACCTTTAAAATTAAGGGACAGATAATTGTTCTTTTCTGAACTGTGATTTTCAAAAACAGAAGCCTTGTCGTCTATATTGTTGATCACGATTTCAAGATCTCCATCGTTGTCGAGATCAGCGTAAACACTACCATTAGAAAAACCTTTATACACAATTCCCCATTCTTCATTCATCTTTTTAAATGTAAGATCACCGTTATTTTTAAATACAAAATTATCGATCTTCTCGGAAGGGATTGACAGACTTTTTGCGAGCAGACTGTCTTTACTGAGCCCTTTCTTTTCAATTTCGTGAAAGAAATCTTTGTTGTTGATCTCCCGGCGAGTACCATTGGCAATAAAGATGTCTTTCCAGCCATCATTATCCAGATCAGCAAATAGCGGGCCCCAGCTCCAGTCGGTAGTGGCCACACCACCCAATCGGGAAACATTACTAAAAACGGGAATTTTTCCTTTTAAATCTCCTCTGTTAAGCTGAAGCATATTCTGCATATACTGATAACCAAACCCGGTTTCTACGGTATTCCAGAATTTACCTGGATTCATTCCTGCCATATTAGCTTTGGATCTGCGGTTATCGTTGGGCGTCATATCCATCTGGAAAATATCAGGTAGCAGGTCATTGTTATAATCGGCAATATCAACTCCCATACCAAATTGTGCCATTTGTTTTAAAGCATCCTGAGTGTGATTGGTAAAAGTACCGTCGCCATTATTGATAAATAGATAATCCGGAACATTGAAATCATTGGAGACGTAGATATCCGGCCAGCCATCACCATTAAGATCGGAAACTGTAGCACTGTTGGTCAGACCAAATGATCTTAGACCTGCTTCATCAGTCACATTGGTAAAATGCCCTCCGTCATTTCTGTAAAGATGATCACTTTCAACATCTTTGGTATTATTCATTTTAAACGTATAAAAAAAGTTGGGTGCATTAAACCGGGTAGGAGGGTAGTTAGCAACATAGAGGTCGAGATCCCCATCAAGATCATAATCAAAAAATACGGATTGTACAGTATTTCCCTTATCATCAATTCCATATTTTGCTGCACTTTCTGTAAAAGTTTCATCACCATTGTTGATGAAAAGGAGGTTATTTTTTGGTTTAAATTTTCCCCCTACCGAGCAATAAATATCTATAAATCCATCATCATTAACATCGGACATGGTTACTCCTGTAAACCATCTGTGGTCTCCGCCAATTCCTGCTTTATCTGTGATATCTTCAAATTTCATATT
This sequence comes from Flavobacteriaceae bacterium, assembly GCA_024762795.1. GTDB lineage: Bacteria > Bacteroidota > Bacteroidia > Flavobacteriales > Flavobacteriaceae > Namhaeicola. The sequence goes on from JANTGS010000010.1 coordinate 16,153, forward strand.
TCCTTTGTTCAGATATAGTTTGTTGGATACCATATTTCCTGTAAAATACAGGTCGATAAGACCGTCATTGTTAATATCACCGGCAGAAACACCCCCACCCATATAAATATATCCATAGGTGAAATAATTGAGAGAATCATTTTCGGTAAGATTATTTGAAAATTCAATGCCGGATTCTTGAGCCGTAAGTAAATTAAACTTTTTTTTAGTTACTTCGGTTTTATTACAAGATAGCAATATTAGCAGAATTAATAATGAAAAAAATAATTTATACATAATATAAGGTTACAATAATTTTACAGGTGGTAAATATAAAAAAAACAGAGCATTTAAAGTTAAATGCTCTGTTCTATCAACTAAATTTAATTAATCTTAATAACCGGGATTTTGTGAAATTACCCCACCACTTAAGTCAATTGCATTAAGAGGAATAGGGCAGAGGTTATGTTTATCCTGATAGGGTTTGGCTGCAATTCCAAAAGGAGGAATTGTGCGGGCTTCATTGGCAATGTAATCATTCATTACCTGAGTTGCATTACCCCATCTTCTCAGATCAAATAAACGTTGACCTTCCATTCCAAGTTCTAATCTACGCTCAAACCTCACTGCTTTAATAGCATATTCTTTATCAGGGAAAGAAGTATAGGGTTCAATACTATAATTGGCAGCAGGATTACCCGATCCGTCAACATCTTTAACATAGGTCATATTTTTTGCTCTGTTTCTTATTTGGTTAACATAATTAAGAGCTTTGTCAAGATCACCACCTTCTGCAGCACATTCAGCAGCCATTAAGAGCACATCAGAATATCTCATGATATGATAGTTGATACCAGCTCTTTGCTGACCCCAGCCACCGGTACCCATGTTGGCATCTTCTCCGGCATAATACATACTTTTCTTAGCTAAATAAGGCCCTGATATATCGGCAAAACTTGCACGTATCCAGTCTTTACCAGGATTAATACCCCAACCGTTAAAGTCGATACCTCTTCTTCCAACAGTATAGTCAAGTCTTGGGTCCAGAGGTCCTGTTTCAGGTGTGAATGCTTCATCACTGAAAATACCATAATCATTGGCAACATCGTGCTGATTATAAGTATCTAGCAAAGGTAAACCATCCTTAGTCTGAAATGCATTAACCAGATCCTGAGTTGCCTGGTAGAATCCACAACAAGAATTGATAGGTCCTCCACCGGGGAAGTTTAATGTACCACCACGGTTACCATTGTATGATTGTCCTGCATCTGCTGCAAACTGAATAGCAAATAATGATTCAACACTATTATCACCGGCTAATCTGAAATTATCAACATATTCTGGTAACAGGGCAAATTTTCCACTATTAATTACCTCGTCAAATAGCGTTAAAGCCTCACCATATTTTTTTTGATATAGTAATACTTTACCCAGAAAAGCTTTAGCAGTCCAGGAAGTTGGTCTTCCTACATCATTTTGAGTAGGGGCCAGATTATCTTTTGCAAAACTGAAATCAGCTTCAATTTTATCCCAAATTGGCCCCGGGTTTGGTTGATTAAACTCGGTATTAGCATAATTCTCTTCTGAGATGTACGGTGGATTACCCCAAATTCTTTGTAATTGGAAATTATAATAACCTCTTAAAAAACGGGCCTCAGCCATTTGTTGTGTAAAATCACCATCTGTAATTTGACTGATCAGATCGATAACAGCATTAGCTCTGTTAGTTCCTGCGTAAAGTGCTCTCCATCTTCCATATATATAAGGGTTTGAACTTGTCCAGTCAAATGTTTCTAATAAAAACAGATCTGCCTGGTCACCATTTGTACTCCCTTTATGGGCATCATCAGAAATTACATCAAACCACCAGTTATCACCGGTTTTTTCCCAGTCAGCACCTCCTGTAGCACTCATACCATCTAATAATGAATATGCACCGATTAATTTAAGGTCAATACCTTGTGCATTTTGAAGGTTTTCGTCACTTAAGGCGCCATATGCAGTTGATTCCGTAAAATCTTTACCACATGATAATACGCCTATCATCAATATTAATAAATATATTATTTTGTTTTTCATCTTTTTTAGAATTTAATATTTAGACCAATTGAATACATCTTTGAAATTGGATAAACTCCAGAATCAACTCCTAAAGTTAAGTTATCATAAGAAACAACTTCAGGATCAAGACCATCATAACCAGTTATAGTAAACAAGTTACTTCCTTGTAAGTAAAGACGGATAGAATCTGACCCGATCTTGCCAGCATAATCTTTACCAAAAGTATAACCAAATTGTAAGTTTCTCAACCTAAAGTAAGAACCGTCTTCTACAAAGTATGAATTAGGATTAGTCTCACTATTAGTAATTGTTTGACTTAATGCAGGTAAACTGGCGTTAGTATTATCAGGTCTCCATGAGTCTAACACTCGGGTACTTCTGTTACCATCAAAGAAAGTTGGGAAATCAGTATAGATCTTTTCATAGTTATAGATATCATTTCCTTGCGATCCTGTAAAGAACATTGAGATATCAAATCCTTTATAGGCTGACATAAGGTTTATACCATAAGTAAAATCCGGATGAGGAGAACCGATATAAGTTCTATCTTCATCATTAACAACGCCATCTTCATTTACATCTTCATAAGTAAATCTACCCACCTCATTAAATCCGGTAACTTTACGTCCATAGAAAGATGAAATAGGTCGTCCAACTTCTGTTCTGGTCATTGCTCCTCCTCTAAAACCACCGCTACCAGATTGAAAATCACTAATTAATTCGGTAACTTCATTCTTATAATGTGAAAAATTGACATCTATACCATAGGTCCATTCAGAATCAGTAGTATCATGATATCCTAAGTTAATATCATAACCGGTATTTTTAACATTACCTAAATTTACCAGTGGAGCTCCTGCATCAATAGCAGTAGTACTGATTAAGCTATTGTCACGTGTAATCAAATCTTTAGTTGTTATTTGATACCATTCAGCTCCAAATGTTAATTTACTTTCAAAAAATCCAAGTTCAACACCAAAGTTTAGTGATTCGGAAGTTTCCCATTTTAAATTTGGGTTACCAACCTGACTTAACATAGCTCCGGTTGAAATAGCACCTCCATTGATAGCATAATTGGCATACTGCTCATCTAAAGATGATATATTAACTGTTGGGTTGTCAGCAGGCAATGTTTGGTTACCCAATTGACCCCATGAAGCTTTAAACTTAACTCTGTTCAATACTCCATCTTCGTTAAAGAAATCTTCACCGCTCATTAACCAACCGGCACTAAACGATGGAAAAAAACCTGTTTTATTATCTCCTTTAAAACGAGAAGAAGTATCACTACGGAGCGTTGCTGTTAGAAAATATTTATTGGCATAGTTATAATCTATAGATCCAAAATAAGAAAACAACGAATTTTCATATCTGTAATTATAAGCTACGTTAGGGGTACCAGATCCATTACTTAAGTTATAAAAATCAGGACTCTCGAACAAGTAACCTGTACGGGATACTTGTTTACCATCTCCTGTATTACGCACAGCTTCAACCCCTAATAAGGCATTGATATTATGATCACCAAAGGATTTGGTATAATTTAAAACATTTGACCAGTTCCATCCAAGATCTGAATTATCGCTAACAGTTAAAGTATTAGTAGAAACGGGTTCTGAATGTTCAGGATTCAAAGGACTAAATGATCTGGCATCCCAATTACTCAAACTAAAACCTAATGAACTTTTAAAAGTTAAACCATCGAAAAGATCAATAGCTCCATATATATCTCCAAAAACTCTTAATGATTTACCGTAATTATCTTTTGCCCTATAAAGATTAGCTAATGGGTTATTTGAATTACCTATTTGAGCTGCTGCTGAATAAGTACCTGCAAAATTTCCATCATCATCATGAGTAGGAATTAAAGGGTTTACCCTTAATGCCATTTCTATATCATTTCTAGTGTTTGTATTTGAGTAGGCAACATTTAAATGTTCACCAACACGTAAAATTTCTTTAACTTTAAACTCAGAGTTGAGCCTTGTAGTCATTCGTTCAAATCCTGTGTATTTCAAAACTCCGTCTTTGGTCAAATAACCAACAGACATGAAATATTTTCCGGATTCAGTACCATTTTGTAATGATAAACTAACATTGGTGGTTGGTGCTGTTTGCGTAATTGCCCCGGGCCAGTAAGTTCCTCCTTTAGGTATTGTTACAGAAACAGGTACTCCTTGTAATTTATCCGGAACAACAGGTGTTGGCCCTGTTCCATATTGTGGGTGCGTAAGTACAGCACCATCATTTTTTAAACTTTCCCAGATCATATTACCATGTTGTTCAGGGTTTAAAAGATCCGGTAAATTAGAGGCTTTAGAAAAACCTGAATAAATATCAAAAGTTAATACTGATCTATCCATGTTATATCCGCCACTTTTAGTGGTTACAATAATTACACCATTTGAAGCCCTTGCTCCATAAATAGAAGCGGCAGCATCTTTTAGCACGTTCATCTGATCAATATCAGCTGGATCGATACTGTTTAAAATATTAGGATCATCTGTTTGAACTCCATCTATAATATATAAGGGGTTGGTATTGTTGCTGGTTCCAAATCCACGAATGATAATCTTTGGAGCAGAACCGGGTGAACCGGCATTGGTTACTGTAACACCTGTAACCCTGCCTTGTAAGGCCTCAGCAGCGTTGGCAACGGGAGTCTTCATGGCTTCGTCCATATCTACAGAAGCAACCGATCCGGTAATATCACCTCTTGTTTGTGATGCATAACCTGTAACGACAACCTCGTCTAACTGATTGGCTTCTTCTACTAAAGTTACATTAATTACTGATTGTCCGTTCACTAGAATCTCCTGGGCTACATACCCCACAAAACTATAGTGTAAAATTGCATCGGCAGGAACGTCATCAATGGTGTAATTACCATCAATATCAGTTGTTACTCCATGACTGGTCCCTTTTACTATAACATTTGCTCCCGGTAACGGACCGTTAGCATCAGATACAGTACCTGAAACACTTTGGGCATAACTGTTTATGCCGAAAAGTGCAAATCCCACTAGAAAAATTAAATTTCTAAATAAATGATTGTTTTTCATAAAAAATTATCTGATTAATAAATAAATTGAGTTAATAATACTTTTATTTCTAAACAACTAAAGAATATATTTGTGTTAAAAAAAACAAAAAATATATACCAATAGCAGTAAAACATCCATAAACAACATAAAAAAACGAATATAATTGTTTTATATAGTGTAAATAGTTAACAATATAAACATAATATAAATCTTTTATCTTCGCGGTATTGTCAAGAATATACGCAATGTATATATAATTTTTTAAAAATTAACATATTTTAAGATAAAATCGCTATTTCAAAAATTATTTAGAATTGTTATAAATTGCATTTTGTGTAAAATTCACACTTTAAAAATGTTTTGATATTCCTTTTTGGTTTATTGTTAGTTCAAACTTAACTAGACCGTTGTAGGACAGCTTCAACAGTAAAAAAGTCATTTATTTAATGGGGTTACCCATTTAAGTCGCATTTAATTTAATAGCTTCGTGTGTTATCGGTTGATGCTCGATACATCTGTTAATTATTTTGTCTAAAATTTATCCAAGATGATTTCTTCTATTGAATCTGAAGAAGTATTCATCAATATAATTCTGAAGGTATTCTTTATTGCAGTAGGAATGAACTCCTCTAAGCCAGTTTTTAAAATTCCTAATCTGAATATGAAGCATCTTAAAATTCTTTCCTTGATTGGATAAAGTTTGCTTCAAATTAGGATAATCTTCATTAAGAGGTTTGTATCCAGACCATCCATCTGCCAATACTTCTGCATCATTTTTGATATGATGATCAAAGATTGGCTGTAGGGATTTAGCACCATAATCTTGAATAACTCTGGCATAATCCCTTCCTGATTTACCTTTTCTATGCTCAAATGCAATAACTACTCTTACTTTTTTATCACTTTTACTTCTTCCTTGTTCTCCTGCTTGGGGAGTGCCTATTTCAAATTCGTCAACAAGAACCTCATCTTCTAAAGGAAACTGCTCACTGCTTTTCATTGCAACCTGTACTTTCTGACGAAATATCCAAGCTGTTTTCTGATTTACCCCAAAGTGTTCCGCAAGCCAAATACATTTGCTCCTTTTTACTTGTAACAATCTCATAGAGCATCTCAAAGGCTTTGTCGATACCAAACTTTAACTTATGAAATATGGTTCCTGTAGTGGTAGACTCATCATAACCACATTTACTACAACTACGGCTTGCCGGTTACTTTCCTTTAATATACACTTGTTACTCACATCTTTTACAACTATACCCTTCCTTCCATTTAAGTTCTGCTAAAAAATTATAGCAATCTTCCTTCGTTGTAAATCGCTCCTTAAAAGTTTGTCTATCAATATCTTTTAGTATTCTCATTTCTCTCGGTATTGAATACAATTTACAAAATAATACTCTCATAAACAACTATTTGTGAACTAAATAGGTAACCCTATTATTTAATATTTAAGCACTTTTTTACAGACACTATTCAGATTAGAATTATTAGAAGAGGTTTATTCCTTAAAAATACTATTTTTTACTCCTTTAACACCGGGAATCACTTTAAACACAGAGCCTGCCTCAGGAAATCTTTCTTTTTCCTCTTGAGTCATATCTATACTGGCTGTTGTAATGTATAATATATTCAGATCTTTTCCTCCAAAGGAACAGGAAGTAATATTATGGGCAGGTACTTCTATTTTTCGGATTAGTTTTCCGGAAACGGGATCAAAATTACCAACCGCATTTCCGTTCCATAAGGCTACCCAGAGTTTGTCATTTTCATCAATGCACATCCCATCGGGGAAACCTAAGGATTCGGGAACTTTAACAGCAATTCTTGCATTGGATATAGTGGCAGTTTCAGGATTGTAATCATAGGCCATGATTTTTCCGGTAGGGGTGTCGGTATAGTACATGGTCTTATGATCCTTTGTCCATACAATTCCGTTGGATATGGTAATGCTGTCCAGCATTGCCGTGGCTTTTCCATCCGAGCCGATCTTATACAAATGAGCACTTGCCACGTCCTGCTTCAGATTCATAGACCCCACCCATAAATTTCCGTTCGGATCGCATTTCCCATCATTAAACCGGTTGATGGTAAGTTTAGATTCTACATCAGAAAAAAGGCTGAGTGCTCCGGTTTGAGTATTGATCCGGTAAATTCCATCTTCCAGTGCTACCAGTGCTTCATCCTTTTTTGTGGTTGGCACAACAGTCCCAACTCTGGAAGGTAAATTAAAAACGAGGTCCTTTTGGGTTTCGGGCTTGTAAATATGGAGTTTTTTTCCTTCTATATCTATCCAGTAGAGTTCACTCGTTTTATAGTTCCAGAAGGAGCCCTCTCCTAAAAGTGATTTTATATTAAGCTCCAGAGTAGCTATATTATTTTCTTCTTCATTCTTATGATACTTACAACTCGTATTCAATAGAATAATAAATATTAATGAGGTAAAAAACAGTAGATTTCTATTCATAATTGTTGTTTTTAATTCCTGTTAAATAAAGAATAACACCCGGGCCTGATTTTATCTTTTTGATTTCCCAGATATAATTCTCATTTCCTTTTACTTTCGAAATCAATTCCTGCATTTCTTTAACAGAATAGGTGCGTAATGATGAAACAATACCATCCCACCATACAAATACCGGTACCAACGGGATTAGATAAGTAAAAATAATCCTTCCAATTTTAAAGGGTCTTATAAAAGGCGTGGTCAGTAAAACGGTAATTGGCGAAAAGAACATGGCCAGAATACTGGCCAGGCTTCTCTCCTGAGCCTCAAAAATGGCGATATTGTTCTGAGAATCTACTGCATTCTGAAGGATCATGACAGCATCATCAGGTTTAAAATGATGAAGTGAAAGAAATTGAGTGCGCAATCCTTTTAAGTCTTCAGGAACCTTCCGGGCATCTACCGGCGTATCTACATAAGTTAAATTGGAAGCCTGTTTTTTTATGTATTCAAAAGCTTCCCGGTTGGGATAAAGATCGGTAAGAACGATCTTAAGATCAGAAAATTTGTTTTGAAGTTTAGTGTTCAGCCATATCAATCCGCCGCCACCACCGGATGCCAAATCAATAATCGTATGATCTTCACTTTGTCCAATAATTCTTTCAAGTATGGGGATTGCCGGACTGAATAACTTGGTTTTATTAGATAGGAATTGTAAGAAATCAGTCATATAATCCCTTAATAAATCGGGGAACCATTTCAGATCTTCAAATTCAAAAAGATGTATTCTTGCCATAGTATTCAAAAGTATGAAAATAGATTATTTACAACAAGTATACATTGTTATTTGATCATTTCTTTGCTCTGCTTTGTAAATCTTCTCTTGAGATTCTTAACTCCCGGCCAATAGGCTTAAGATTGAGAAGTGTTTGAGTTCTCAGGTCAAGTTTCCCTGCAGGTATTTCAAATGCTCCGGTATATTTTTTTCCGAATCTTGAGGGGTAAGTATTGTTGATCGTGTAATAGATCTCGGATCCCGGTACCGAATTTGTCAATTCACACATCAGTTTGTCGCCTTTTGTGTAAACTTTTACTTCAGGATCGTAAACTGCTTTACAGATATTTAGATTTTCAGCATCAAAGCGGTCAAAATGTACACGGGTTCTCCTTATAAAATCGTTCCAGTTCTTGTCTTTTTTCTGGCTCCAGGCCACTTCTGCAGTAGCGAAAGCTCTTGGGTAGGTCATGTAATAGGCAAAAGGAAGCGTAGGGACAGCTTCAGTCCATAAATTTGCCTGAGCCCCTAAAATATATTTAGGATCAACCCCCTGGGGAACCGGTTCAAAGCTGTAGGCTTTTTCCAGACTTAAACTGGCATAGATCGTATTCTCTACCGTAGGATCTCCCTGCATATAATCAATATAAGCATAGGTAGTTGGCGACATGACCACTTCGTGCCCCATCTTGGCAGCCTCAATTCCGCCTTTCATGCCTCTCCAGCTCATCACAGCAGCACCTTCTGCCAGTCCTCCTTCGAGGATCTCATCCCAGCCCATCATTTTCTTTCCCTTTTTACTGATGATCTTTTCTACTCGCTTAACAAAATAGCTCTGTAATTCATGGCTGTTCTTAATCTTATTTTTTTTCATAAATTTCTGTACTTCAGGATCTTTTTCCCAGTAGCCGTGATAACATTCATCTCCTCCCATATGGATGTATTCGCCGGGAAACAATTGAGCTACTTCGGTAAAGATCTTGTCAATAAAATCATAAACCTTTTCATCTGCCGGATTGAGTGTATTTTCAACCAGCATGGTAAACGTTCCGTCATTATGCCATTCGGCAAATTTATTACCCGGACTTACATATTTAGGTTCTTTTTTAGTGGAAAATTCAGGATAAGCAGCTAATGCAGCCATGCTGTGGCCCGGCATATCTATTTCCGGTACAATAGTGATATTTCTTGCTGCAGCGTAACGAACGATGTCTTTGATCTGCTCCTGTGTATAAAAACCTCCGTAAGTTGCTTTTTCTCCCGGTTTAGGAGCTTCTAATTCCTCTGTATCGAATTTACCATGACGCTCTACTCTCCAGGCCCCTTTTTCTGTCAGTTTTGGAAGAGATTTGATTTCAATTCTCCAACCGTTATCATCGGTCAGATGCCAGTGAAATACATTGAATTTATATTGCGACATCAAATCGATATAGGCTTTAACTTCATCAACTGTAAAGAAATGACGACTTACATCAAGCATAAGCCCTCGCCATCCAAAACGCGGATAATCAACTATTTTACAACCTTTTAGGCTTGTGGTTTCCATTTCTTTCTTAACAGGTAAAATTTGTTTTAAAGTTTGATATCCGTTAAATATGCCGGCCGCTTTGTTGGCAGTCAGAAAGATTCCCTGAGCATTAATCTCCAGATTGTATCCTTCATTGCCAAGTTTCGGGTTTTTCTTTTTGTTCTGGCTGACCTCAATTGTTTTTTGAGTTCCGTTTGTTTGCTTTGTAAAACCTTTAGCTGAAAGATATTGTTTAAACTGACGGGTAAACCGATCAACATCTTTATCGTTTACGTCTGTACGAATGTTAAGACTGTTGAACACCAGTTCATTAGAAGTTTGTACATAATTCACCGGAGCGGGAATTATTGTATGTTGTGCTTTGGTTTGTTGAATGATCGTGAATACCATCAGGGTAAAAAATATTTTTCTCATTTTATTCAGATTAAGTAAATTTAAAACTATGCTAAATAAAGCTATTTCAATAAATTACTGAATTATTTTAGCTCAACAACATCAATTTGTCGATAGAATTACAAAAGTTTTAAAAAATTTGTTTTTTATTATAGTTCATCGTAGATTTGCGATGAATCAGATTTTTGAAAAAAGAAGAACATATTTGTAAACTTTCTAAATCAGCTATCGTTTTGTTTTAAAGGAAAATAAACTTAAAATATTGAGTTTAAAATGCTCGAAGGAAAGTTTTTGGGAATAATTTATAAAGCCACAGAATGGAAATTAAAAATATTTTTTACCCTGAATTACAAAGAACAATCTCAAATCTTCATCCTCAGGATCTTTTAGAAGAGAGAAAAGAAGTACTGCAGGAATTAATCGATTATATTCAGTCTAAAATAGATAAAAAAGAACCTGTTTTTTTTAATTTTATCTGTACACACAATTCACGCAGGAGTCAGTTGGCGCAGATCTGGGCTCAAGTAGCCGCAGCCTTTTACAGAATTGAGGTAAGTTGTTTTTCCGGGGGTGTTGAAGAAACGGCTTTTAACGAACGGGCTGTGGCAGCCATTCGCAGAGCAGGTTTTATAGCTGTGAAAGAGACTGTGGTAGAGAACCCTGTTTATAAAGTGCGATTTTCTGATAAATTTCCAGTTTTAAAATGTTTTTCCAAATTGTACGATAAACCTGTTAATAAGGCTCCTCATTTTGCCGCTGTGATGACCTGTTCTCATGCTGAGGCCAATTGTCCGTTTATTCCGGGAACAGAAAAAAGGATTCCGGTAATGTATGATGATCCGAAAGAATTTGATGGTTTGCCACAGGAAACTCAAAAATATGATGAGAGATCAATTCAAATAGCAACAGAAATGTTCTATGTTTTTTCAAAAATTAACAAATAGTAAGATGACAAAATTAACCAAAAAGCTTAGTCTCCTGGATCAATATTTAACCTTATGGATTTTTTTGGCCATGATTATAGGAGTTGGAATTGGATATTTTTACCCTTCTTCATCTGATATAATCAATTCTTTTAGCAAAGGTTCCACCAATATACCCATTGCTATTGGATTGATTCTGATGATGTATCCGCCACTGGCCAAAGTAAATTATAGATTGCTTCCAAAAGTATTTAAAGACACAAAGATTCTAAGCATATCGCTGGTGCTCAACTGGATCGTCGGACCGATATTAATGTTTACCCTGGCGCTGATCTTTTTACACGATTATCCAGAATATATGGTAGGGTTGATCCTGATTGGACTTGCAAGATGTATAGCAATGGTACTGGTATGGAATGATCTGGCAGAAGGGAATAGTGAATACGGAGCAGGACTTGTAGCTTTAAATATTATTTTTCAGGTGTTTGCCTATAGTTTTTATGCCTGGATTTTTATTACCAAACTCCCTCCTTTATTTGGGTTTGAAGGGGCAATTGTTGATATTTCTATTGCAACGATCGCTGAAAGTGTTGCTATTTATCTTGGAATCCCTTTTTTGATGGGCCTATTGAGCAGATTTTTTCTGGTAAAACTTAAAGGAAAAGACTGGTATGAACAAAAATTCATTCCGGCCATATCTCCCATTACGTTGATCGCCTTGTTGTTTACCATATTGGTGATGTTCTCCTTAAAGGGAGAATTGATTGTTCAAATTCCTTTTGATGTGTTGAAAATAGCAGTTCCTTTAGTGGTTTATTTTGCCATTATGTTCCTGATAGGTTTCTTTGTGAGTAAGGTAAGGGGAGCGAGCTATGATAAGAATGCTGCCATTTCTTTTACTGCTGCCGGAAATAATTTCGAGCTAGCCATTGCAGTGGCCATCTCTGTATGGGGATTGAACTCAGGACAGGCTTTTGCAGGGGTTGTAGGGCCTTTAGTGGAAGTCCCGGCCTTGATCATGTTGGTAAAATTTTCCTTTTGGTTACGGGATAAGTATTATGGAAAGCCAAATACTTAATAATCAAAAACTCTGGCTTCTTCGTTATTTTGAGTTGCTATGATCCTTTTCTTTTTTTGATTGTCTGAAAACTGGATGATATGATTAGATTGGTAGGGTACATAAAACCCGGATTCACGGCTTGGAATCACCTTAAATTTACCTTTATTTCCTTTTAGGAACAATCCGGTCAGGGCATCAAAACGACCATAATTTGATTCTGCTGAAAAATCATTTCCAACCAAAAGAACATCTGTTTCTCCGTCTTTATCAAAATCATCGATAAGAATATCATTGACAGGAGATACCTGACAGGATTTGGGTAATGCAGTTATCTTAAACTTTCCATTTCCCATATTTTCTATATAACTGCTTGAAAAAGTCGTGGCTTTTAAGGTTTCAGATTCTAAGTCTTTAATTTTTAAAGGCGATTCGAAACTAATTTTAGAAAATTGTTCATAAGTAAGAAGGTTATTCATAGTTTGAGGGAACTGTTTTTTGATATCATCACGGGTTTGTACAGGAAATAATTTCTCTTTTCCTTCATATTTAAAATATTGCCCTAAAATCGGATCCATAGTTCCATTCTTATCGAAATCCTCTGAATATACATAAAGCGGATAATTCTTTTTGGGTTTGATAAAGCCGTTGAGTCCTTGATTTCCGGCTATAAAATCTAGATCACCATCTTTATCAAAATCGGCTGCTTTGATACAATTCCACCAGCCTTCTGTTGTAATTTTTTTATTGTTCTCATCTACCCAGGAAGTAGGCATTTCTTTTAAATTTCCTTTATCATTTTTAAAAATACTTATTTTCATAAATTCGCCTACGATGATCAGATCTTCCCAATGATCATTATCAACATCAACCCAAATAGCATCGGTTACCATTCCGATTTTAGAAATATTATCGGGCGTATTTGGAGTAAAATGCCCTTTCTCATTGATAAGGATCATGCTTTCCGGTGGAGCGGGATAATTTCCAGGTGTAATACGGCCTCCAATAAAAAGGTCAATATCATTGTCATGATCGATATCAACAGGTCTGATACAACCGGTACTTTGAGTGGAATTAGGGATTATTTTTTCAGTCTTTGTAAAGGAACCTTTCCCGTCATTCAGGTATATCCGGTCTTTATAGTAAAGAGAATTGATATTGAATTCATTTCCTCCACTGCAAACATACAGGTCGAGATCATTATCATTGTCAATATCTACAAACACTGCATCGGTATCTTCATAGATACTGTCAAGACTTTGTTTCGGGTAGTATTTTCCTTGATCATCCTGAAACCAGATCTTTCCGGGAACTTTGGAGCTGCCACCGATAAAGAATTCTTCTCCTGTTTTACCATCGATATCTGCTGCAGCAATGCAAGGGCCTTTTTGAGAATACTGTCGAATCAATAAAGGTTGTTTGATATATTCATTATAAAAATCCTCCTGATGTGAGTAGTTAATAATTTCTTTATTTGAAATAAATAAATATTTAGGTTCTGTTTTCTTTTCTCTGTTTACTTTTGAAGTTTTTTGATCAATTTCTAAGACTTGATCTGCTTTTATGTTTTTAAGTTTTGATACTTTCCCACCGGGCCAGATAACTCTTAGGGAATCAATAGTGTCTGAGGCTACTCCAAAATGAATGATGGGTTCAGCCGATGATAAATAACCACGGATAACAGTTTGGAACTGGTGTTGTTCAATCCCGTTATTCCAGAGTGTAATTTTAGAACCAATTGCTTTTTGATTTTTCGGTTGTCCTTTTAAGAGGATTCTGAGGTAATGATTTTTTAGCCTATCGGTTGTCTTATTCTCTATGATAAAAGCTTCACTATTCAAATTGCTGACTGCCAGATCAAGATCTCCGTCAAGATCAAAATCAGCATAAGCTACACCATTGGATAAAGTAGGCCTGTCTTCAGTCCATTCTGTGCTAACATCTTCGAATTCATATTCACTTTTTTGTTCAAAAATAGAATTAGAAACTAAAATGGGAGATAGATTTTTTGCAAACTCTTTTATTTTTGCTCTACTGGGGGTAAAATAAGTACTTTTTCCATTTGAAAAATTAATAAAATCCAGATCAATTAGGTTTTTGATAAATCCGTTACAGATATAAATATCTTTATCTCCATCATTATCAAAATCTACCATTAAGGGACCCCAGCTCCAATTGGTACCCGATATTCCTAATAAGAAAGCAACTTCGCTGCTTTTTACCGGTTTGCCGTTCAGTTTTCCGTTGTTAAATTGCAGCGTATTATGCATATACTGGGTAGTATAATTAGCATTTATAGTATTGAGGTAATTTTTATAGATCATTGGTGACATCATTCTTTTATGCTCTGTAAAATCTTTAGGTACCATATCCAACACCAGGATATCGGGCAGGCCATCATTATTGATGTCAGCAATATCCATTCCCATACCATTAGTAGTTTCATGTTTCAGGTATTTTTTATTCGATTCAATAAATGTGGGATTCAGGCTGTCTTTGTCGGCTTTATTGATATAAAGATGATCCTCAGTGATAAAATCGTTTGATACATATACATCAACAAGATTGTCATTGTTAAAATCGTTGATACCAATTCCCAGTCCAAGTCCTTTGTGCGTAATATTTAATTCCTTGGAAACATTGGTAAATACCGGGTGATCCACTCCTTCAACTGTATCATTTCTTAATACATAATCTGTAATATAATCCGGCCAGAATTTTTTCATCATAGCAAGATTTCTGTTAAAAAAGGCTTTGTTGGTGTTGTGAACGATATAAACATCCAGATCTCCATCATTATCATAATCAAAAAAAACAGATTGCTGAGAATATTTACCATCGTCAAGTCCATAGCTTTTCGCGCTTTCAGTAAAAGTAGGTATCCCTTCTTTATTCAGGCCGTTGTTAATAAAAAGCAGATTATTGCAGTCACCGTTACACCTGTAACCTCCTACGTTTAAATAAATATCATCAAATCCATCTGCATTGATATCTGCAATAGAAACGCCGGTTACCCAGCAATTGGTCTTAAATCCGGAAACCTCAGATACATCTTCAAACTTCAGATCTCCTTTATTTAAATATATTTTTGAGGAGACTTGATTTCCTCCAAAAATAATATCCGGAAGGCCATCATTGTTAAAATCTCCTATACCAACGCCACCGCCGTTAAAACAATTAAGGCAATCAGTTGGATTGATACTGTCATTCTGAATGATCGTATTGGAAAAAGTAATATGAGTGTCTGAAGAGTCTAAATATTCAAATAAATTTTCCTTTTTATCTTTATTACAGGCTGAAAGAAGCAGGATCAGTAAAAATATAAATAATGAATTTCTGTACATGCAGATTAAATAATTTGGAATGTTAAGATAAATACTGAAGAAGTAAATTATTCATTTTAAATGGAGAACAGATTGTTTTGTATGTCCTTATTTTAGAATTTTCTTTTCTTCAGAGAAATCCAAATAAACAAGAAAATTCATTTTTTTTCTATTATTTTTATCATATTGTACTACAAATATCAATCCATATTTAAATATAAAAAAAGAAACCTCAAATTCTTTAGTTTAGAAATGAGGTTTCTATTGATTGATTTGTTTTCTGAAAAATCCTCAGAAGTTTCTGATCTAAAAAAGTTTCGCAATACCAATACCCAGGGTAAAGGCATTATATGCATTGATATTCATATCATAAGTAAGGGAACCGATAATTTCCCAGTTGTTGGGGATATGGAAAGGAGTCTCCACGCCTAAACGGATTACGGCAAAATCATCGTGTTTTGAAAACTCCATACCGCCTCCCGCCATCAAAGCTAGATGTTCCATAGGTTTATAGGAAACCATTATGGCAGCAGAAATCGGTTTACTTCTTTCTATTTTGGCAATTGATTCTTCACTGCTTTTATAAAGAGCTTCGTGTTCATGTCCTCCCGAACTAGGATCTTCAACTTCAAATTCTTCAATAATAATATCATTATGTAATCCTACTGACCATTTTTCATTGATATTGTAATTGTAATTAAGTCCTATGGAAGGTACAATAAGCCATTTAGGCTCTCCGTTTTTTAATCCGCTTGCAATATGAGTATGACTCATGATTAAGCTAACAGCATGTTTATGTAAATGTTCTTCATGTTGTTCGTGCATTTTGTCATTATGTTCTTCATTTTCCTGTGATAAAACAGGGGTTAAAGAGAAAAGAATAATACAAAGGCTTAGAATAAGATTTTTCATGATAGTTGATTTATATTTTAAAGGAAAGGGTTTTACATATTAACAAAAATAATAATTTTTATTTTATTTTATTCATTTATAAATTATAGTTTTATTTTTGCGGATGCAACACAAGGTACTTATTTTAGATTTCGGTTCGCAGTACACTCAATTAATAGCGCGTAGAGTTAGGGAACTCTACATTTTCTGCGAAATATTTCCATATAATCACATCCCTGAAGACATTGATGATTTTCAGGCAGTAATTTTGTCGGGCAGCCCTTTTTCGGTTCATAGTAAAGATGCACCCCATCCTGATCTGTCTCAGATCAAGGGTAAAATTCCCCTGCTGGGAGTTTGTTATGGGGCACAGTATCTGGCCAATGAATTTGGAGGGAGTGTTGAACCATCAAAGGTAAGAGAATATGGAAGAGCAAATCTTTCATTTATTGCTGATGATGAACCACTTTTTGAGTCGATAGAAGTAGGATCTCAGGTATGGATGAGCCATGGAGATACCATTACCGCGCTTCCGGAAAATTTTAAAAGAATAGCAAGTACACATGATGTGGTTAACGGAGCCTACAGAATTGAAGGGGAAAAAACCTACGCCATTCAGTTTCATCCGGAAGTATATCATACTACTGACGGACTGCAACTACTAAAGAACTTTCTGGTAAATATAGCCGGAGTAAAACAAGACTGGACACCGGATTCTTTTGTAGAAACCACCGTTAAAGATTTAAAAGATAAATTAGGAAATGATAAGGTGGTCCTCGGACTTTCAGGCGGAGTTGACTCAACTGTTGCAGCGGTACTTCTGGATAAAGCCATAGGGAAAAATCTGTACTGTATCTTTGTAAATAACGGATTGTTGCGAAAAAATGAATTTGAAAATGTTTTGCATCAATATAAAGATATGGGGCTCAATGTGAAAGGGGTTGATTCAGCTGACCGGTTTTTGGAGAAACTGAAGGGAGTCTCAGAACCTGAGGCAAAACGTAAAGTGATAGGAAATGAATTTATCAATGTTTTTGATGATGAAGCTCATTTGATAGAAGATGTACAATGGCTTGGCCAGGGAACTATTTATCCTGATGTGATCGAGTCAATTTCGGTCAAAGGACCCTCAGCCACAATCAAATCACACCACAATGTTGGGGGATTACCCGATTTTATGAAATTGAAGATCGTAGAACCCTTGCGTATGCTCTTTAAAGATGAAGTAAGAAGAGTAGGGAAGACCTTAGGTATAGATCCTGAACTTTTGGGAAGGCATCCGTTTCCGGGTCCGGGACTTGCCATTAGAATTCTAGGAGATATCACCCGGGAAAAGGTAAGAATATTACAGGAAGTAGATCATATATTTATTCAGGGGCTTAAAAAATGGGAGCTTTACAATCAGGTTTGGCAGGCCGGTGCTATGTTGTTGCCTGTTGATTCTGTTGGAGTAATGGGAGATGAAAGAACCTATGAAAAAGTAGTAGCCTTAAGAGCTGTTTCTTCAACCGATGGTATGACAGCCGACTGGGTGGATCTGCCGTATAAATTTTTACAGGAAACTTCAAACAAGATCATTAATAATGTTAAAGGGGTAAACAGGGTAGTCTATGATATCAGCTCAAAACCGCCGGCAACTATAGAGTGGGAGTAGGAATTCAGACTGATGAGTTTAGAGAATATACCAACAGGAGTTAAATAATTCCCTGCTTTTTTGTAGTTTTGGGTTTCAGGTTAAATAAATCAAAATAAATGTATAAAAGGACTCACTTTTTTTTCTTATTTCTTTTTACAGGAATGATATTTTCATTTGCGCAGCAAAAAAAATATTCTACTTACCGTGTTGAAGCAGGGAAAGATCTGCAAAAAATAGCAGAAGAGCTAAATATATCAAAGGCAGAGATTCTTAAGCTGAATCCTGAGATACAGGGGGAGGTTAAGGAAGGTAATATTCTGGTTGTACCCAATAAGAATTTTGATAAGAAAAATGATATTATTAATTACAATATTGCCGTACTGAAAGGTAGAGATATCGTAGTTGATGGTTTTATCTATCATGAGGTAACGCCTAAAGAAACACTATATAGTATTACCCGTAATTATAAGGTGTCAAGCAGTTCGTTAAAAAATAACAACCCGTTTCTGTTTGAAAAGGGTCTTGAAATAGGACAAACCTTAAAGATTCCTTTGCCCGAAAAAATTAATAAGGTGGATGATAGAATGTTAAAGCCCTATGTGGTTCACCCTAAGGAAACCAAATACAGTATTTCCAGGGATTTTGGTATTTCTATTGATTCTTTGGAACAACTAAATCCTTCTATCAGAAACGGTCTGCAAATCGATGATGTAATACTTGTTCCTGCAGCCATTACTTCTAATGTAAAAGAAGGATTTGAGGTTCACGAGGTAAAGAAAGGGGAAACACTTTACAGTTTGAGTAAAGATTTTGGAATAACTCAGGAAGAACTGATCGCTGAGAATCCTGAATTGCAAACTACGGGATTAAAAGAAGGAATGCTGATCAAAATTCCAGAAAAAAGAATGATCAAGGACAGGTTTATGTTTTATGATGAAATACCTGAACGCTCCCGGTTAAAAGTGGCCTTTATGCTTCCTTTTAAAGCTAATATTGATACACTTGATTTTAGGAAAAATCGTTTACTGAATGCAGTTTCCGATTTCTATTTTGGTGCATCAATAGCTATAGATTCTTTAAAAGCACAAGGCTTATCGTTAGATATCAATGTTTATGACACTCAAAAAAGTAAGTTCGTTGTAAAGAAGATACTTGAGCGTAATAATTTTGATAATACCAATCTTGTTATCGGTCCCATGTTTCTCGATAATGTAAAAGAAGTGGCAACCGACCTGAACTATAAACCGGTAAAGATCGTTTCACCGATATCAGAAAAAGATCATTCCTATATAAAGAATAAGAATCTGATTCAGGAAATTCCCACAGCAGAACAAATGTCTGCTGAAATGTTAAGGCATGTTGAAAAACATTACAAAGGTGATAATCTCGTGCTTTTAACCGATGAAAAACCCGATGCTGTTTCTGCTTCGATCATTGCCAGGATAAAGGAAAAATTCTCCGGAAAGGGGATGAAAATAATTAAACCTCATAAAGGGTATATTTCCGGGGAGAAGATCAGAATGGCTCTGGATACTCTGAGCAGTGAGCAGGATACGATAACAAAGAACTGGGTGTTCCTGGTGAGTAATGATGAAGTGATTACCAAAGATGTAATTCATAATATCGGCGTTCTTCCTGAAAACACTAAGGTTACACTCTTTACTTTTAACGAATTGAAATTTATCGACAAGCTGGATAATAATAATCTTGCAAGGTCGAAATTTCATTTTCCAAGTTCGGTTTACATCAATTATAATTCAGACCGGATAAAACAATTTGCTGCACAATATAAAAGAAAGTTCTCGGCCTACCCTTCTAAATATGCCTTTAAAGGTTTTGATGTTACCTATGATTCGCTTCTGCGGATGCTGAATCAGGCGGACCTTACAGAACAAGGTATGTCAGAACGACTTGAAACACGTTTTGATTTTATAGAGAATACAACAGGCAACGCAGTTAATCAGGGTATTTTTATTTTGATGTATGATGGACTGAATATTAAAAAGGTCAATTAAGAACAGCAGCAAAAACTACAAAAAAGATCCTTTAATTATCTTGATTGAATTTTTCCATTGAAGTCCAGAAATGCTGCATAACAGTTAACATTAATGTTGTTGACCAACCTAAAAGCATCACACCATTGATAGCTTCAAGGCCTGAAAGAATTCTGAAATGAGAGCTGATGGTTATATCACCATAGCCCAGTGTTGTAAAAGTAACAAGAGAGAAATAGATGGCTTTTTCAAGGCTGTCAAATTCAGTAATACCGGGTAGCAGATAATAGGTAACTGCCCAGATAAATGATTCTAAAAAATGTAAAATCAGCAGCATTGCTGCTGTTATGATCAGAGTCTTTACAATATCTGAGTTGAAAGACTTATGAGAAATATGATCTATCTTTTGTATCATTTTTTTAGAAAGATAAAAAGTTCCGTAAGCCTGAATGGTCACAGTAAAACCAATTACAATAATTCCGATAACGATATATTGAAACATAAGATATTTTTATCAAATATAATGTAAAAAACAAATTGTGCAGGACTCTAAAATTTGTATTTTAATTTTTCTTTTTATCTATTTCCTTTAAAACCGGCACTTTTCCTTCAATGTAATCAACGGATTTGGTAACCTGTTTTGGAGGTCTGAAACGATATCCTATAAAAATATGGAAAGTATTCTTTGAGGTATTGAATTGAAACTGTTCATCCGTATAATTTTCATAGGTGTGCCGGTTGTGATAATCAATACCTCCATAAAATTTTTCATTGTTATAGCCTATTGCTGCACCGCTTTGTATGGAAAAAACAAAACTGTTCGATCTGTCAGAATATCTTGAATCAGAAGTTTTTGTAGTTACCCTGTAAAAATCTACTCCAGCACCGGGTGCTGCATAAGCATGAGCATACCAGTTCTTTTTATAAATATAGGTATAGTAGTAGCCGGCATTGATTACTGTATTTATGCCACTGTATTTATGATATGCATCTCTTGAGATGATGCTTCCGTCAGGAGCAATATATTTCTGTGTGTCTGAAATTTTATAATACCAGTAATCAATACTTGGAATAAAAGAGCCGGCACTTTTTATCTGGGATTCAGTTTGTGATTCGATAGCTCTGATGGAGTAATTCTTATTAAATTTGTAGGCGGTTGTTCCGGAGAAAATATTGGTTTTTAAATCTGGAAATTGAATATTATTGGTTACAGTATTGTAATTTCGGGCAAAATCTTCAGAATTCTTTATGTAATAGCCTTTTACATAATTGTATTCAAAGCGGTGAGACCAGTTGGTAAACAATAATTTCATTTTCAATCTGAAATGGTCTGAATCACCTTTTTCAGCTTTACTATCATTTGATGCTGCCGAACGTAATCCAAGTCTTAAAGAGATATACTTATAGTTAAATCCAAGGGCGTACCTGAATCTTAAGTTGGGTGAGATCCGAGCCTCATCTCCCAGTAAGGTTGTTATATAATCCTGTTTTTCATTACTAACTTCAAATTTGATGTTAAGTTGATTGTGATAATTCTTAATATATTCGGAGCGAATGATACTGTCGTTTATCTTTTTGATGCTGTCGGCCTCTTTATTCTGCGAAAATGACAGAGAAGAGATAAAGAGGAATATAAAAAGTAAATTCTTCATGATTAAAGATCGATTAGCCGACTTAAATATACAAAAAATTACTGATTGTATATTTCTATTTTCTGATCACCGGCTGATGTTTTATAGCCGCGGTACATTCCTGCGGTATTAAAATCCCATGCGATATGGCCATCTTTGTCCAAACCGATCAACCCTCCATCTCCTCCCAGAGAATCTATTTCAACATGTATTACTTGTTTTAAAGCTTCTTTAAGGGACAGTCCTTTATACATCATCAGGGCAGATACTTCATGAGCCGCCAAGGTACGAATAAAAAATTCTCCGGTTCCGGTTGCTGAAATACCACAGCTTATATTATTGGCATAAGTGCCCGCTCCAATAATAGGGGAATCACCTATGCGGCCGTATTTTTTATTGGTCATTCCCCCCGTTGAGGTTCCCGCTGCTATATTACCATTTTTGTCAAGTGCAACACACCCAACAGTTCCCAGTTTATGATCATCGATCAGGGTATTGATCATAGAAGTACTGTGATCGAGTTGTATACTATCTCTTTTTTGCATTTTTAGCAGTTGCTGATATCTTTTTTCTGTATAAAAATATTTAGCATCTTCCATTGCCAAATGATATTGTTTTGCAAAATCTTCGGCACCTTTTCCCGAGAGCATTACATGCCTTGTACTGTCTTTTACAAGAATGGCTGCATTGATCGGATTTTTAATATGTTGTACCCCGGCAACAGCTCCTGAATTCAGGGTTTTACCGTCCATGATCGATGCATCCATTTCCTGTTTACCTATGCTGTTAAAAACTGCTCCCTTTCCGGCATTGAACAAAGGGGAGTTTTCCATCACATTGATCGCTTTCTGTACGGCTGTTATAGAGGATCCTCCTTCTTCAAGAACTGTATAACCTGCATTTAAAGCTTCTTCCAGTTTTTTTCGATAGGCTTTTTCCTGTGCCTCCGATAAGTATTCTTTTTTTATAGTACCGGCACCTCCGTGGATGACCAAAGCGAAGGTTTTCTCTTTGGGTGTAGTAGTTTTTTGTTTGATCTTCTTTGAATTGTTTGAACAGGAAGATACAATAAAAAGAATCAGAGTGAAGGAGAAGAATGTTAAGAAATATTTTTTCATTATCGCAAATTTTAGTTTATAAACTTTGATTAAGGAAGTAAATATATGAATTATCCTATCTTTTATTGATAAAGTAATCCGGATAATTAAAAAAATAAAACAGATTTTGCACGGGAGATCGCTATCATTTTTTTATGATCTTTTCAAATTCTGACAGGACCTCTTTTTTTGATAGTTGAGTAGTGTTGATGATTGGAATTTCAAAATCTACAGCCTGTTTCCGAAGATAATTTAGCCAGTTATACATATCTTCATTTAGGAGCTCAGGCTGATTTCGCAAATGGGTCAGCCTGTAGGCCATTTCTTCCTTGCTGGTATCGAGTAAAATTACTTTAAAGTCAGTGAAATCAGAGTCCTTAAATCCATTATAAATATGATTGAGATTTGTTTGCCCTTCGATAAATATTTTTTCATGATTATCATCACCTACTAACTTGCTTATCCATTTTTTTGTAATGTCTTCCTGCCAGGCTTGTGGAGAGCCGAATTGTTCGATCATTTCCTCTGTTGAAGGAACGCCTACTGAATCAAAATGAAGAAAATCCCAGGCAGAATCTTTATATTTTTCCTTTAATTGTTCTACCAGAGCCGTCTTACCAACCCCTGAAGCACCGGTTATAAAATAGATCGTTTTTTTCTTTTTAGAATTCAAGATTGTTAAAAAAAAGTTATTTGAAAAAGTCTTTGGACTTTTAATTAGAGTTATTTGAAAAAGTCTTTCGACTTTTAATTAGAGTTATTTGAAAAAGTCTTTCGACTTTCAATTAGAGTTATTTGAAAAAGTCTTTCGACTTTCAATTAGAGTTATTTGAAAAAGTCTTTCGACTTTTCCCAATGAACATTCATTTCATCGAGGGACATACTGGCCAAAGATTTTCCTTCTTTGGCAGCTTCTTTTTCCAGGTACTGAAAACGTTCAATAAATTTCTTATTGGTACGTTCCAGGGCACTTTCCGGATCCACTTTGATAAAACGTGCATAATTGATCAGTGAAAAGAGTACGTCGCCAAATTCAGCTTCGATCTTTTGCTGATCTTTATTTTTAACTTCATTGTGGAATTCCTCGATCTCCTCCTGAACTTTTTCAAAAACCTGTTCGGGCGCATCCCAGTCGAATCCTGCAGAGGCTGCCTTATCCTGAATTCTTGAAGCTTTGATCATGGCGGGTAAAGATCTTGGAACTCCTTCCAGTACCGATTTCCGGCCTTCTTTTAATTTAAGCTGCTCCCAGTTTTTAGCTACATCTTCTTCACTTTCCGCTACAAAGTCGCCAAAAACATGCGGGTGACGGTGAATGAGCTTTTCATTGATTCCGTTGAGCACGTCTGCCATATCAAAAGCATGGGTTTCTGAAGCGATCTTTGCATAAAAAACAATATGCAGCATCAGATCTCCGAGTTCCTTTTTGATCTCATCTGTATTGTTGTCTAAAATAGCATCTCCCAGTTCATAGGTTTCCTCAATGGTAAGATGCCTCAGCGATTGCAAAGTCTGTTTTCTGTCCCATGGGCATTCCGTACGGATCTTATCCATGATATCCAGCAGTTCGCTGAATGCTTTCAATTGCTTTTCTCTTTTAGACATATTTGCTTTAGTTCAGATTTTAATGAAAAAATTCCCCAATGTTACAATGTTTTAATGATGAAATACGCCAATGATACAATGCTTTAATCTTAAATCTTGAATTTTAAATTTTTAAATCATTCTTCTTCTTTGACGTCTTCCTCGGTTTCTTCCAGACTATTAAAATCGAAACCGGCATCTACCAAAAGATTATACCACTGAACAATTTTTTTGATATTTGAAGTGTAAACTCTGTCTTCATCGTATTCAGGAAGGACTTCACCAAAAAAGGATTTCAATTCTTCTTTTTTTGATTTGGGGTCGATTGCTTTTTTACCATCCTGTTTTTTGAACATTTTATAAAAAACATCTCTTAACGGAACTTCTTCATCATAGGTATAAATAGCAATATCACTTAAAGCACTGATATTATGAACAGCATTAACCGGAAATCGTTTTTTATCGGCAAGAGATTCAACAATTACCGCCTTTTTGCTTTGTGATATGATCTGGTAAAGTCCGGGTTTACCTAATATGGAAACAATTTTATCTATATTCATTTCTTCTGATCTTTTTATTTAATACTTAGTTTTTTAACTAAAATTTGATATTGGGATAACGCATCCTGTAAGAAACTTCAACCTTGCCTTTAGAAATATTTTCAAGTTTCTTTTTTAACAGACGTTTTTTTAATGATGATAATTTATCGGTAAAGATAACTCCTTCTGTATGATCGTATTCATGTTGAATGATCCTGGCAGGAAGCCCCCCGAAGGTTTTGGTATGCTTGTTAAAATTCTCATCTTGATATTCCAGAGTGATAAATTCTTTCCTTACCACATCTTCATTGATATTAGGAACACTCAGGCAGCCTTCATTAAAGATCCATTTTTCTCCCTCTTCTTTGATCACTTTTGCATTGATAAAGATCTTTTTAAAATCCTTTAGCTCTTCTCTTTCTTTTTCTTCCACATCTTCCATATCTGCAAAAGGAGAGGCATCTACAATAAATAATCTGATGGCATGTCCCACCTGTGGTGCGGCAAGTCCAACACCGCTGGCATGCAGCATGGTCTCTTTCATATTTTCGATCAATTCTTTAAGATCAGGATATTCCTTATCAATTTCTTTTCCTTTTTTCCTTAAAACGGGGTCGCCATAGGCTACTACGGGTAAAATCATGGTTCTTAATGTTTGTTATACAAATAACTTTGCAGGATGATGGTTGCGCTTATTTCATCCAGTAAAGCTTTGTTCTTACGTTTCTTTTTTTTTATTCCGCTTTCGAAAAGACTTTGTAAAGCCATTTTCGAAGTAAATCTTTCATCTACTCTTTTTACAGGGACTGAGGTGAATTCTGTTTTTAATTTTTCTAAAAAAGGAAGGATAAATACTTCACTTTCAGAAGGGGTATTATTCATTTGTTTGGGTTCACCAACCAAGATCAGCTCAACTTCTTCCTTTTTAAGATAATCTTTCAGGAACTCAATTAATTCAGGAGTTTTAACAGTTGTAAGTCCCGATGCAATGATTTGTAATTCATCGGTTACAGCAATACCGGTTCTTTTTACTCCGTAATCAATAGCGATAATCCGCCCCATTCCTTAAAATTTTTGCAAATTTACCCCTTTTTTGATAAAAAGAAGTTAAAATATATTCAATTTTAATGCTTGCCTCTTTATCTTTGCTTTTTTTAAAAAATATACATGAAAGAAACTAGAGAAATTATTGAAAATGCCTGGGAAAACCGGGAATTACTTCGTGAAGAGAAAGTGATCAAAGCCATCAGAAAGGTGTTGGATTTGTTGGATAATGGTAAATTAAGAGTTGCCGAACCCACTAAGGAAGGCTGGAAGGTAAACGAATGGGTAAAGAAAGCCGTTGTGCTCTATTTTCCGATTCAGCAAATGGAAACCATGGAGGCAGGTATTTTCGAATATCACGATAAGATTCCGTTAAAGAAGGATTTTAAAAAGAAAGGAATCAGGATGGTACCTCATGCTGTGGCCCGTTACGGAGCTTATATTTCAGAAGGAACTATTTTAATGCCCAGTTACGTGAATATCGGAGCCTATGTGGATGAAGGAACCATGGTAGATACCTGGGCAACTGTGGGTAGTTGTGCGCAGATCGGTAAACATGTTCATTTAAGCGGAGGTGTTGGAATAGGAGGGGTGCTTGAACCCTTGCAGGCAGCTCCTGTAATTATTGAAGACAATGTTTTTGTAGGTTCGAGATGTATTGTGGTTGAAGGGGTACGCGTGGAAAAAGAAGCGGTTCTCGGTGCTAATGTGGTTTTAACCGGTAGTACCAAGATCATTGATGTTTCCGGAGATCAACCTGTTGAGACCAGGGGTGTAATTCCTGCAAGATCGGTAGTGATACCGGGAAGTTATACAAAAAAGTTTCCTGCCGGAGAATTTAATGTTCCCTGTGCATTGATCATTGGAAAAAGAAAAGAAAGTACCAATAAAAAGACTTCATTAAATGATGCTTTACGCGAATATGATGTAGCGGTTTAATACTAATTTTTGATTTGAAGAAAATTCTGGTTATACTGAAAATAATGATCGGGATGTGCCGATAAGCAGCAGATAACCATTTGAAACAGCCCACACGATGCTCTCTTGGCGCTATTAGCGAGAGAATTCGCCTGTATCTTTAATTTTCTTAAATTTACAAACTTCTTTGTAAGAATATAAACTTTGTTGGGGATGGGAAAAACTGAGCTGAAAATAAAAGATCCTTTTGATGCTGTAATTTACTGGGTTGACGGAAATGATAAGGCGTGGCAGAAAAAATTCAATAAATTTTCAGAAGTGAAATTGGGTTTTAGCAACGAAGAATTGATTACAAGATACGGTTCTGTTAATGAAGTAGAAATTGCCATCAGATCCATTATTAAGTTTGCACCTTTTATACGGAATCTGTTTTTGGTTTCCGATAACCAAGTCCCTAAACATTTTGATGAATTAAAAGCGCTGGGAGAAAGAAATCATATCCATCTGAAAATTGTAGATCATAAAGAAATATTCAGGGGTTTTGAACCATATCTTCCAACGTTTAATTCTACATCCATTGAAACATTAATATTTAGAATTCCAGGTATATCGGAACATTTTATCGTTTTTAATGATGACATGTTTTTAATCAATGAGATTACAAAAGAGGATTTCTTTCGCGATGAAAAAATTGTGCTGAGGGGAGATTGGGACCGGTTTTATGAAGACCGGAAATTAAGAAATCTCTACCATGATTATCGCATCAAATTACTCAATAAAGAGCCCAAACCTTTTGGGCATAAAAAGCGTATTCAAAATGCTGCTAAATTGGCAGGTTTCAACCAAAGATATTTTTACAGAGCACACGGCCCCCACGCTTTGAAAAAATCTGTTCTGGAAAGTTTTTTTAAAGAGCATCCCGGCTTATTGGAAGAAAATGTTCGATACAGATTTCGAACCGAAATCCAATTTATTATATCTTCGCTTTTGGAGCATTTGGAGTTAAAAAGAAATAATTTCGTTATGCTTCCGTCAACACAATTACTTTATTTCGGATCTTACAAACCTGTAATAGCCAAATCAAAATTGTTGAAGAATGAAAAGAATAAAGATATAAAGTTTATGTGCTGTCAGAATCTTGTCGAGGCAAATAGCGATATACAATCGTATTTTTTAGAGTGGTTGTTTAAGAGAATAAATTAACTTGAATAATTTGCAGAATAAGTAATCTGTTAACAGCAATTGCCTTAATAAAATGTTTATAGTAATCTTTTTTTTAGATTGATTTAGGCTAATTAAAAAAAATAGTTTAATCCTAAGATTTTATATATCTAAATCCGGAAAATAGCTTTATACCTTTATATTTGTGCTTTTTAAACTACAAAATGTCCAATTCAATATTTTCCATAAATATTAAAAAAGATAAGCTGCTCGGTTATATTTTTGTTCCTTATTTTTTATCTGAAACCGAAAGAAAGTATTTTACAAAGAGCAAAAGAATTACACCATCAGATATTACTAATCAAAAATTTTCTTTTGCAGAATGGATGATTGAAGTGGTTAAATTATCTCATTCGTTAAGCTATCCGGAACTCAATAAAAGATTTAATAAACAATTTACAAAGATTTCATTTGCTGTTTTTTTTGAAAACACCAACGAAAAGACAGTCTCTTTTATAAGTTCATTTATAGAAAAAAAGAAATTAAACATCTTACAAATACTCGAAAAAGAAGAGCCTTTAATTTTCGCAATTACTGACAGAGATAAAAATATTTACTCTGAAGACCTGATTAAAATTTCACATGAAGCAGCAAAAGTTAAAATGATTTTCGAGAAGAGGTCCGATACCTTGCATTATAAAATTCAGGTATCTCATAACGATAAACCTATTGACTTACATATTGATAATATAAAAATAATAAGTAATCATTCTCCTTCTGTTATTTATAAAAACAGCATGTTTTGGTTTGAAAGAAAAGAGTTTAACGGTAACAAGCTTAAACCTTTTTTAAAAAAATCAGAAATTGTTGTGCCTACAAAATTGGAAAGTATTTTCTTTAAAAAATTCATCAAACCGTCTGTGCGTAACTTCGAATGTGAAGTCATTGGATTTAAGCTTCACAAGAGCATTGTAAAACCGGAAGTGGAATTGCGAATTGAAAAAACAATTTTTGGAGATTTTATCTTTACTCCATATTTCATTTACCAAACTAACAAAATTCCATTTTTTTCTAAACAAAGATCCTTTGTGGATGTTGTAGAAAATAATGGAAATTATGCCCTGAAAAGTATACAAAGAGATTATTCAATTGAAAACCTTCGTATAAATGAACTAAAATCGCTTGGTTTAAGACAAAAAGACACGCATTTCAGGTTTTCTAAAACGGCGAAAGATAAATATGAATTTTCAGAGCAAAGCGGAGATCTGCTTCTCAAACTGCAACAAAAAGGATTTAAAATTATCAATCATTTATTTGCAAAAGAAGTTAGTTACAGTAGTGCAGGTTTAAGTTATCAATCCCAGCAAAAACAAGATTGGTTTGATTTATATATCAAAGTTCAATTTGGTGATTTTGAAATTGATTTTATGCAGTTAAAAGATTATATTCTTACCAACAAACATGAATATGAACTTCCTGATGGCACTATTGCAATTATTCCAAACAGCTGGTTTTCTCAGCTCAATGCCTTAGCTAAACGAACAAATCGGAACAACCAAACCTCCATTCGGAAAACTCATCTCAAGCTATTAGAAAAAAATGAGATCTTAAAACTGGATGCTGAAATTAAAAAAAGCATTCATGCTTTTCAAGTTAAAAAAGAAGTGAACTTACCTAAAAAAAGTATCGCAAAACTAAGGGATTATCAAAAAACAGGCTTTCAATGGTTATACCAGCTTACACAACATCAATTTGGGGTATGTTTAGCAGATGATATGGGGTTGGGAAAAACACTTCAGGTTATTACCTTACTACAGCAATATTTTGAAAAATATACAAAGCCAGCTGAAAGGGTTCATTCTAAATTAGAGAGTTTTCCTGTCACAAATTTTCAATATTCATTATTCGCTGAAGATTTATCCATAAATTCTGATAACAAAAACAATGAAGATAAAAATAATGAATCATCCTTTCAATCTGTTTTGCTAATTGTTCCTAAATCATTAATTTTTAACTGGATTGTAGAACTTAAGAAATTTTCCCCTGAGTTGACTTACAGTATTCATCACACTTCTAACAGAGATGAAAATCTAAAAAATGTAATACATCAAAAAAACATCATTATTACAACCTATGGAGTGGTAAGAAGAGATATAGAACTGCTAAAAAGACATCAATTCAGTTATTTGATTTTAGATGAAAGTCAGGCAATTAAAAATCCAAATTCCAAAACTTATCAGGCCGCAATCCAATTAGATTCCCAATACAGGGTAAGTATGACAGGAACCCCTATTGAAAACAATTTAACTGATTTGTGGTCGCAAATGAATTTTCTCAACCCAAATATACTTGGTACTCTAAACTTTTTTGAAAATGCTTATAAAAATCAAATTCAAAAGAATATAGTAACGCCTGAATTAGAGGAGTTGAAATCCATTATTAGTCCATTTATTTTAAGACGATTAAAAAAAGATGTAACCAAAGAATTACCCGAAAAAATTGAACAGACGATTTATTGCGAAATGCTCCCGGATCAATCAGAATTGTATGAAAAAGAAAAATCAGTCATAAGAAATGAGTTGATATCAGGGAAAAACAAGGGGAATTATATGGATGTTTTGGCAATTCTTAACCGACTTAGGCAGATTGCCATTCATCCTAATTTACTGGGTGAAAAATATGAAATGCCCTCCGGAAAATTTGAAACCATTGTTCAGTATATGGAAAGTATCATAGAGCAAGGTGATAAATTTTTAGTGTTTTCATCTTTTGTCAAGCATTTAAATCTTTTTAAAAAGCATTTTGAAGATAAGGATATTTCTTTTGAAATGCTTACAGGAAAAGATAATAACCGACAACAAATTGTTGATCGTTTTCAAAAAACAGATAGTATAAAACCTTTTTTAATATCCATAAAAGCAGGAGGAGTTGGATTGAATCTGACTTCGGCAAACTATGTTTTTATCATAGATCCCTGGTGGAATCCATTTGTAGAAAAGCAAGCAATCGACCGAACCCATAGAATCGGACAGGATAAAAATGTAATGGTCTACAGATTTATCTCCAAAGATTCCATTGAAGAAAAAATTCAGCAATTACAACAAACCAAGCTGAGAATGAGTGATTCTTTAATTGAAAAAGAAATTTCTGAGAAAATAAAGCTAAAAGATCTGTTGCAATTAATCTGATCTTTTGAAAGCTTTAAGAGTAATCTGAAAAAGGCAGAATCATGCAGTGGGATTTTTCAGGAATGTTGGGAAATAAATATTAATTTCGCGAACAAGGTTTTTGATTACCTGAATATATAAATTAATTAAAATTTTATCCGGTAAAGCTTTTAGAAAGAAGAATATTGGGAAATTAATATGCGAAATAAATTAACAGCTTTACTGATTACATATAACGAAGAAGACCATATTCAGGAGGTTTTAGAGAATATCAGTTTTGCCGATGAAGTGATAGTTGTTGATTCTTTTAGTTCGGATAGAACCATTGAGTTTATAAAGAAATTTAAAGATGTAAAACTGTTTCAAAGAACGTTTAAAGATTTTACAGATCAGCGTGAATTTGCCATTTCAAAAGCAAATCATAAGTGGATCTTTTTTCCGGATGCTGATGAATTTACCTCAGAAAATCTAAAAAAAGAGATCCAAAACAGCCTGGAGAATACAGGAGATATTGTGGCATTCGGCATTAAAAGAAATTTTTATTTTAAAAAGAAATTAATTCGCTTTAGCGGATACCAAACCCATATTGTATACCGCTTATTTAACAAGAATCATTGTTATTATGATAAACGTAAAAAGGTACATGAAACCCTGATAATTCATGGAAATACAAAGATCTTAAAACATAAACTCGATCATTTTTCCTATAAAGATGAGAAAAGTTTTAAAAATAAACTGACGAAATATGCACATTTAAGAGCGGAAGAACTTTTTGAAAAAGAAAAAACGCCAAATTTATTTCATTTACATGTTAAGCCTTTGTATAGATTTGTAAATCAGTACTTTATGCGTTTAGGTTTTTTAGACGGAAAAGAGGGATATAAAATATCAAGATTGAATGCTTTTGAAGTTAAACAGCGCTATTTCATCTTGCAAAAGATGATAAAAAAGCAAAAACAATAACAGATAAAATTTTTATGAAAAAAGAAATAAAAAAAACACTTGATATTTTGAAAAAAGGCGGTGTCATTATCTATCCAACAGACACCCTTTGGGGGATTGGATGTGATGCTACAGATGAAGAAGCCGTTGACAAGATCTATAAGATAAAACAACGTAGCGACAGCAAAAGTATGATCATTTTGGTCAGCAACAGGGAAATGCTGAATAATTACATCAAAAAGGTCCCCGCCAAGGTTGGTTGTGTTTTAGATGGAGCGATCAAACCCACAACAGTGATCTATAATGATCCGAAAGGGCTGGCACCCCATGTGATCTCCCCTGACAAAACTGTAGGAATCAGGATTGTTGAAGATGAATTTTGTAAATTGCTGATCGATAAACTTGGAAAGCCTATTGTTTCAACCTCTGCAAATTATAGTGGTAAACCGGCTCCGAAGAGTTTTAAAGATATTGATCAGTCGCTGTTAGAGAAAGTAGATTATGTAGTAAATTTGCATAGGAATAAAATAGGAGGTTCGGCCTCCAGAATTGTAAAATTTGATAAAAAAGGAGGTTTTAAATTCCTTAGAAAATAAATATATGAAGAACAAATCCTTTAAAAAAGCTGTAGAGAACAGTATATTTGAGATAATTTCCCGGGCTGCCATAGAACTGGGTCAGGATACCTATGTGATAGGAGGGTTTGTTCGAGATTTTGTGTTGAACAGAAAAAAATCTAAGGATATTGATGTGGTAACCGTTGGAGACGGTATTAAGCTGGCCGAAGAGGTGGCCTCGATGTTATCCGGAAATCCGAAAGTACAGTTCTTTAAAAATTTTGGAACGGCCATGGTCAAAACCAAAGGGATAGAGCTTGAATTTGTGGGCGCCAGAAAAGAATCTTACAGGGAATCGAGCCGGAATCCGGAGGTAACCCCCGGAACGCTTGAAGATGATCAGAACCGGAGGGATTTTACTATCAATGCTATGGCGATAAGCTTGAATGAGGAAGATTACGGTACATTGATAGATCCTTTTAACGGAATGCAGGATATCGAAAAAAAGATCCTTAGAACGCCTCTTGATCCTGATATAACTTATAGCGATGATCCCCTCAGAATGATGAGGGCAATTCGATTTGCTTCACAGTTGGGATTTACTATAGAGAAGAATTCGCTGGAGGCTATTTCTAAAAATGCGCACAGGATCAGGATTATTTCCAAAGAAAGAATTGTAGATGAACTGAATAAGATTCTGATGAGTGAAAAGCCCTCGGTAGGACTTAAATTACTGGAGGAAACCTCACTTTTAGAATATATTTTACCGGAACTTACCGCTTTAAAAGGGGTGGAACAGATTAAAGGGCAAAAGCATAAAGATAATTTCTATCATACGCTTCAGGTTGTGGATAATATGGCTGCAAAAAGTGATCATCTGTGGTTGCGCTGGGCAGCATTACTGCATGATATTGGTAAAGCCCCTACCAAGAAATTTGATAAAGAAGTGGGATGGACCTTTCACGGACATGAATTTGTGGGATCTAAAATGGTTAAGAAGATCTTTAAACGACTTAACATGCCTTTGAATGAAAAAATGAAATATGTTCAAAAGATCGTCATGCTGAGTTCCAGGCCGGTAATTCTTGCTGAAAATGTTACAGATTCTGCAGTAAGAAGGCTCATCTTTGATGCCGGAGAAGATGTTGAAGACCTTTTAACACATTGTGAAGCTGATATTACCACTAAAAATAAAAAACGGGAACAACAATATCTTAGGAATTTTGAACGTGTAAGACAAAAGATCAAGGAAGTAGAGGAACGTGATCGTGTAAGAAATTTTCAACCCCCGGTAACCGGTGAGCTTATTATGAAAACCTTTGGATTAAAACCGGGCCGTGAGATTGGAGTCTTAAAAGAAACCATAAAGGAAGCTATTCTTGAAGGGGTTATCTCCAATGATTTTGACGAAGCTTATCAATTTATGATTGATGAGGGCAAAAAGATGGGGTTGAAACAAGTGTGAATGGAGTGATGAGTGATAAGTTTTGAGTGTTCAGCGATCAGCGAGGAGCGGAAAAAGTCAAAAGTCCAAAGTCGAATGTCGAAAGTCCAAAAATTTAAAAATTAAACTCCCCTCCTTAGCGTAGCGTTAAAGGAGGGGGGTCCATCGGTTGACGGACGGGGTGGTTTATTTAGCGATAAAGGAAGAGGGGGAAGTGATAAGGGATGAGATTAAAAATAAAGATTGCCTACAGCCTAAGACACTGTATCATTAGAAAAAATATAAAAACTTCCTAAAAACCTATAGATGCTAATTAGAGATATACAAAGGCTCACTCATTTAATTTTGTATGGTTTTTAGGTTGCCAAAACCGTCAAATACCTTTTTGTCGGCAAAATAAATACTAAAAAATACACTGATAATTGATGATGAAAAGGTTGTGATCATCAGCATGATCTGATATTTTACAGCAATGATCGGACTACTGCCTCCCAGGATCTGGCCGGTCATCATCCCCGGAAGGGAAATAAGTCCCACAATGGCTACATTGGCAATTACCGGATTAAAAGCAACTTTAAGAGCTTCCTTTTTAAAGGGCACTAAAGCCTCCTGATGGGTAGCGCCATTGGCTACATACCACTTGTAGAGTTCCTTTTCTTTCTTTAGTTTCTTATAGTAAACATTCAGAGCTATAATAATGGTTTTTATAGAATTACCTAAGAGCATTCCGGTGATTGGGATAAAATATCTCGCATCGAACATTTTAGGGAGTTTGATGATAAAACCCAGGAAGAAAGCATCAGTAATGATTACACTGAGCAGAATGGAAATAAAGATAGGAATTAAAAAATATTCTTTTTTTAACTCACTGCGTTTGATAATGGTAAAGGTCGCCATGATAGTCATGATAAAAACCCATAACAGATTCAGCCAGGTGCTGTTCAGATCGAAAATAAATTCCAGATAGAAACCAACGAGCAGCAGCTGAACGGTCATCCTGATAAAGGAAATTAAAGCATCTTTTACCAGTCCCGTTTTGTAATACCAAAGAACATAAAAAGGAATGATCAGGATGATGTAGCCAAGTATAAGAGAAAGATAATCTATGTTGATCACTTCTTTCATAACTTTAATATTTTATCAGATTCTTTAATCCAATAGGGATCATGTGAGATTGCGATTAACGTAAGATCTTTTTTTGAAAGAATAAAATCGGTGATGATCTTTTTATTGTTTTCGTCAACCGATGAGGTGGGTTCATCGAGGATCATCACAGGTTTGTGCAATAGAAAAATTCCGGTAAGCAGCAATCTTTGTTTCTGTCCGCCTGAGATCTCATCAATATTTTTGTTTAAAATGTCCTCAGGGAGATTAAAGATCTTAAATATCCTAAAGATCTCTTCTTCTGTTGGAATTTCAGTCTTATTGTTCTTAAAAGTAAAAGGGGTATAGATCATTTCTTTTACCGATTCAAAATATAAGGCAGTTTCCTGAGGTAACCAGGAAATTTCTTTTCTGATATCCGTAAGATTTTCTTGGTTTAATTCTTTACCAAACCAAGTTATTTTACCCTGCGAGATAGGAACAAAACCCATTAAAGCGTTGATCAAACTTGTCTTACCCTTTCCTGAATCACCTGTAATAGCAATTTTGTCTCCTTCTTTAACGGTAAAGGAAAGATCTTGAATTACAGTATTATTATTGTATTCAACTTTAATATTTTCAACATTTAAGATGTCGTTTCCCATAAAAAAGAATAAATATGTATGGAATTAATGTCTTATTAATACCGTATCTGAATACCGGGATATTCAGAAAAATCTATTTTAAAATATTCCTAGAGATTACCAGTTTTTGTATTTCGGTAGTGCCTTCGCCGATGGTGCATAATTTGGCATCACGATAGAATTTTTCAACCGGATAATCTTTGGTATAACCATATCCTCCAAGAATTTGTATTGCGTCTGTAGCTACCTTAACACTTACCTCCGAAGCGTACATTTTAGCCATGGCACCCAGCTTTATTACTTTTTGTCCGCTGTTTTTTAAATAAGCCGCCTTATACAAAAGGAGTTCAGAGGCTTCTATTTCCGTTGCCATATCGGCCAGTTTAAATGAGATTCCTTGAAATGCATTGATGGGTTTTCCAAACTGTTCTCTTTCTTTTGAATATTGTAAAGCAGCTTCATAGGCTCCTTTGGCAATTCCCAGAGCGAGAGTTCCTATAGAGATCCGGCCACCATCCAGTATTTTAAGGGATTGTACAAATCCCTCACCGATCTCACCGAGAATATTATCTTTGGAAACCCTGCAGTTATCAAAAACCATTTCAGCAGTTTCTGAGGCTCTCATCCCCAGTTTGTTCTCTTTTTTACCGGCTGTAAAACCTTTAGTTCCTCTTTCTACAACAAAAGCAGTCATACCGTGGGAATCTCCTTTTTCTCCGGTACGTGCAATAACAACAGCAATATGGCCGGTTTTTCCGTGTGTTATAAAATTTTTAGCACCATTTAAAATGTAATCATCACCGTCTTTTACAGCTGTGGTACTCATGCTTCCGGCATCACTGCCTGTGTTGTGTTCTGTAAGTCCCCAGGCGCCGATCCATTCTCCACTGGCGAGTTTAGGGAGCCATTTTTTCTTTTGTTCTTCGTTACCAAATTCTAGAATATGGTTGGTGCATAATGAGTTGTGTGCTGCAACCGAGAGCCCTATAGAGGAATCTACCTTTGAAATTTCTTCAATAACAGTGATGTATTCCGTGTAACTTAATCCTGAGCCCCCGTATTCTTCAGGTACCAGAACGCCCATAAAACCCATTTCGCCAAGTTTTTGAAAAAGTTCGGTTGGAAAGATCTGCTTTTCATCCCATTCCATCATAAAGGGTTTGATATGTTGCTTTGCAAAGTCGCGAATTGACTCTGCGATCATTTTCTGGGTTTCGGAGATCTCGAAATTCATTTTACGAACTGGTTTTTATTTGACTGTCAAATATAAGCTTATTCTGTTGAATTTTTCTATTGGAAACGAGTCAATTTTTTTTAAATCTTCAATTGATTCTATACTGCCGTTCCGGTCGCGATATTGGACAATTCTTTTGGTAAGATCGTAATCGATATAGGGCAAATGCAGGATCTCTTTAAAAGAGGCTTTGTTGATATTAAGTTTTGCGATCTCTGGTTTTGTTTTAACCTCGTATTGTTCCAAAATTCTGTCGGCAGTTTCTTTTTCAAGATAGTACACTTCATAGATCTGGTCGTTAAAAGCAAAACCTTTGAGTAGATTCCGGTAACTGATGATTCTTTTGGCAAGTTTTTCTCCCACTCCGTTTATTTGCCTGAGTTGTTGCTCTGTAGCCAGATTAAGATCATTCTTTTCAAAATTTCTTTTCTTTTTAACAGCTTCTTTTTTCTTCTGGCTTACCCATTTGGGGAATTTAAAGTAGGGTTTAATATGGTTCAGTAAGCTGTCATTGATCTTTGTTACCTCCTGAAATTCTTTAGCAGAATTTATAAATTTCCCCTGATCGCGGTAAACAAATAATCTATCGATTTCCTCCACGCTCATTCCAAGTTGATAGGCTCTGTAATCGGTAAGATAATTTGGATTAAAAGGATATATTTTATGGAAATTTTCTTTTTGAACAGCCTTTAAAGAATCTAATTCTTTTTGAAACTTTATGATAGAAGTACTGTTTTCATCAAAAGTTTTCTTAGAAGAAAAATCATAAAAGAAATAGATCAGTTGTAATCCGATGATGATCAAAATTAAAAAAAAGATCCCATTTCGTTGCTGTTTGTTCAACCGGAAATGGGATCTTTTTTCATTCATTTGGATTGCTAATTTTTATCTTGTTTAATAGCATCGAGATATCTGGCGAGTTCTTTTTTGATCTTTGGTGATAAAATAACCACACCGATCATATTGGGAACTACCATAGCAAATATCATGGCATCTGAAAAATTAATCACAGCTCCTAAACTGATACTTGCACCGATAACAACAAAGCTTAAA
>JANTGS010000011.1 GCA_024762795.1 Flavobacteriaceae bacterium
ACTTCGGTCAAAGCCTATAAAGAATTATCCTATTCCTTTGGTAGTAATGTAAGAGACCGGGCTATGATCCTGGAAACCCTTGTTGCACTTCAGAAAAAAGAAGATGGAAAAGCTGTTTTTGATGACATTTCCCGGGAATTAGCCTCTGATAAATGGATGAGCACACAAACAACTGCATTTTCATTACTGGCAGTTTCCAAATTTATTGGAGATACAGAAGGAGCTGATAAACACCTTAGTTTTACTTATGATTTGAATAAAAAAACACATAAAGTAGATCAGGAAGCTCCGGTTTTTATAGCCGATCTGATGATCAATAAAAATCCTTCAGGAAGTATAGAAATAAAAAATACAGGAAGTAAGACCTTATTTGTTAAACAGCAACTGGAGGGAATTCCCGTAATCGGTGATCAGACCAGCTCGGAAAGGAATCTGAATATGAAGATCCGTTATCTGAGCCTTGAAGGAAACGAGATCGATCCTTACAGCCTGAATCAGGGTACCGATTTTATCGCTGAAGTCCAGCTAAAACACCCGGGAATAAGAGGAGATTATAAAGAAATGTCGTTAACACAGATCTTCCCTTCCGGATGGGAAATCAGAAATACAAGAATGGATGATGTACCCTCAGCTAAATCCGCTGATAAACCGAGATATCAGGATATCAGAGACGACAGGGTATTGACCTATTTTGATCTGGAAAGAGGCCAAACAAAAACTTTCAGGATCCTGCTCAACGCTTCCTATCTTGGAAAATACTACTTACCTACTGTTTATTGTCAGGCAATGTATGATAACGATATCAATGCAAGAAAAGCAGGTACTTGGGTAAAAGTAGTTGAACCGGGTAAGAAATAATTACGATAAATGGATAAAAACATAAAAATGAGTAAAAAGAAAGCCCTCTATTTAATAGGGGCTTTGCTCTTTTTATGGTTTCTTTTCGGGCTTCCAAAACAACTTTTTAAAGATCCTTACAGTACTGTTCTTCTTGACAAAGATGGGAAAATGCTCTCCGCTAAAATAGCTGAAGATGGCCAGTGGCGTTTCCCGGAATCTAATGATCTGCCTGACAAATTTGTACAGGCCATTACCCATTTTGAAGATGCTTATTTCTTTTATCATCCCGGGATCAATCCGGTTTCCATTGCAAGGGCCTTTAAACAAAATCTTTCTGCCGGAAAGATTGTGAGCGGAGGCAGCACCATTACCATGCAAACCATTCGTCTGTCACGAAAAGGAAAACCGAGGACAATTACTGAAAAAATTATTGAGGTCTTCAGATCATTTCAACTGGAAGTCAGATTCAGTAAAAAGGAAATTTTAAATTTTTACGCTTCTCACGCCCCTTTCGGAGGAAATGTAGTAGGGCTCGAGGCAGCCTCCTGGAGATATTTTGGCAGGGAACCCTCACGACTTTCCTGGGGGGAAGCCTGTACTCTGGCCGTTTTGCCCAATGCTCCTGCGTTGATCTATCCCGGAAAGAATCAAACCAGACTTAAAACAAAAAGAGACGGTTTGCTGGATAAATTGTTAGATAAAAAAGTAATTGATAAAGAAACCTGTGAACTGGCTAAAATGGAGGAACTCCCCGGAAAACCTCATCCTATTCCCGGCATCGCACAACATCTGCTTGACAGGTGTGTAAAAGAAGGGAAAAAAGGAGAAAGGGTTTTTACATCGATCGATATACAACTACAAAAGAATATCAACAAGATCATTAGCCAGTCACACAGTCATTTAAGTGAGAACGAGATCCACAACATGGCTGCCCTTGTAATCGATGTTGAAAACAGCAAAGTGCTGGCCTATGTAGGAAACAGCAATTGCCCTCAGGAAAACTCGGGAAGAAATGTTGATATTATCACCTCTCCCCGAAGTACAGGAAGTATCTTAAAACCTTTTCTTTATACACTTATGCTGCAGGATGGTGATATTTTACCTAAAACTTTGATCAAGGATATTCCTACTCAGATCTCAGGCTTTGCTCCCAAAAATTACGAAAGAACCTACGATGGTATGGTCCCGGCTGATGAAGCTTTGGCAAGATCACTTAATATTCCGGCTGTACGGATGCTGCAAAAATATGGTATAGAAAAATTCTATGACCATCTGAAAAAATTAGGGCTCAGTACTTTAAATAAACCTTCTGGACATTACGGACTTGCCCTTATCCTCGGAGGAGCCGAAGCAACTTTATGGGATCTGAGCAATGCCTATTTGCAGATGTCGGAAACTCTGAACGATTCCGAACATATCAAAAAAGCAAGCTTTTATCAGGAAAATTCAGAAAAAAATACAGTTGATAGAGTTTTCGATACGGGTGCCTTATGGTGGACTTCCAAAGCCTTATCAACACTAAACAGGCCTTTGGAAGAAACCGGATGGAAGGAGTTCGGATCATCACAAAAAATCGCCTGGAAGACAGGTACGAGTTTCGGCCACAGAGATGCCTGGTCCATTGGTATGACCCCTAAATATGTAGTGGGAGTTTGGGTAGGCAACGCCGATGGTGAAGGCCGCCCCGGACTTACCGGAACTACAGTAGCTTCACCAATTATGTTCAGGATCTTTAAACAATTGAAAAATAATACATGGTTTGAAAAACCCGACTGGGATCTCACCCTTGTAAATATCTGTGCACAAAGCGGAGCTCTAGCCTCGGATATTTGTGAGGAAAGCTTTAAAATGCAAATACCCAAAAAAGGATTAAATACCGGAGTTTGCCCTTATCATAAAATGATCCGCCTGGATAAAGAAAGAAAATATCGTGTTAACAGCAATTGTTATTCGGTTAACGATATGACTCTTCAACCTTGGTTTATCATTCCTCCTGTTCCGGAATGGTATTATAAACAAAAAAATCCTTTTTATAAGAATCTGCCTCCTTTTTTACCCGGATGTCAGCAGGAAAATTTTAAAAATATGGATGTGATCTACCCGAAAAATCATACCAAGATCTTTATCCCCCGCGAATTAGACGGAACAAAAGGGAAAAGTGTATTCGAAGTAGCTCACAGAAATCCTGATATAAAGATCTTTTGGCATCTCGACGATAAATTCATCGGGGAAACCCGGAATACACACCGTATGGAAACCAATCCCGCACCCGGAAAACACAAAATGACCCTGGTAGATGAAAATGGTGAAAGTATCAGCTGGGACTTCGAAGTAATCAAATGATCACCTTAAAACCCTTAAATCACTTAAAATATGATAAAAATCATATTTTTTAGCTGTTTATTTATACTCATTCCACATAATATTGTATTTTTGCAATCTTTAAAAATAAAGTAAACCAATGAAGAAAATTACTAAAGAGACATACATCAACTGGTATAAGGATATGTTGTTCTGGAGAAAGTTTGAGGATAAACTGGCCGCAGTATATATCCAGCAAAAAGTAAGAGGATTCCTGCATCTCTATAACGGACAGGAAGCTGTACTGGCCGGAGCCCTCCACGCTATGGACCTTTCAAAAGACCGAATGATTACAGCCTACAGAAACCATGTACAACCTATAGGAATGGGTGTTGACCCAAAAAGAGTGATGGCCGAATTATACGGTAAAAAGACCGGTACCTCTTTTGGTATGGGAGGCTCTATGCATATCTTTTCTAAAGAACACCGTTTTTATGGCGGACACGGTATTGTTGGGGGACAGATCCCTTTGGGTGCCGGTATCGCTTTCGCGGATAAATATTTTGGAAGAGACTCGGTTACACTAACTTATTTTGGTGATGGTGCTGCCCGGCAGGGATCTTTACATGAAACCTTTAATATGGCTATGGCCTGGACCCTGCCTGTTGTTTTTATTGTAGAGAATAACGGTTATGCTATGGGAACTTCTGTTGACAGAACTGCAAATCATCCTGATATCTGGAAACTCGGACTCGCCTACGAAATGCCATCTGAGCCTGTTGACGGAATGAATCCTGTTGCTGTTGCCAAAGCTATGAACAAAGCGATAAGTCATGCCCGAAGTGGAAAAGGCCCCTATTTCCTTGAGATGAAAACTTACCGCTACAGAGGGCACTCAATGAGTGATGCACAAAAATACCG
This sequence comes from Flavobacteriaceae bacterium, assembly GCA_024762795.1. Classification (GTDB taxonomy): domain Bacteria; phylum Bacteroidota; class Bacteroidia; order Flavobacteriales; family Flavobacteriaceae; genus Namhaeicola. Next base: position 4,063 of record JANTGS010000011.1, read on the forward strand.
TACAAAAGCCGAAGTTGCCGAATATAAAAAGGTCGATCCGATCTCTCAGGTACTGGAAGTTATTCAGGAGAAGAAATATCTTACAGATGCAGAGATCCAGGAGATCAATGATGATGTTAAAGCCAAAGTAACAGAATGTGAAAGATTTGCAGATGAATCACCTTATCCGGACAAACAACAACTATACGATATGGTTTACGAAGAGAAAGACTACCCTTTTGTAAAAGCAAAGATCTGATATATTTAACCTTATCCAAAAATTTAAAAAAGAAAAATAATTATGGCCGAAATTATAACCATGCCCCGCTTAAGCGATACCATGACCGAAGGTGTTCTTGCAAAATGGCTTAAAAATGTAGGGGATCAGATTGAAGAAGGAGATATTATAGCGGAAATTGAAACCGATAAGGCTACCATGGAATTTGAATCCTTTCATGAGGGGACGCTGCTGTATATCGGACTAAAGGAAGGAGAAACTGCAAAAGTTGATTCGGTAATTGCTGTTATTGGAGATCAGGGAGAAGACTTTTCTGATCTACTCAATAAAGACAGATCCGAGCCTTCTGACGAAAAAAAGACAGAAGAAAAAACCGTGGAAGCCACCAGTGAAAAACCCAAAGAATTTATCAAACCTGAAGGTATAGAAATTATTACTATGCCGAGGTTAAGTGATACTATGACTGAAGGTACCGTATCCAGCTGGCTTAAAAAAATCGGCGATCCGGTTAAAGAAGGAGACATTCTGGCCGAGATCGAATCCGATAAAGCGACCATGGAATTTGAATCATTTTATGAGGGAACGCTGCTTTATATTGGTGTAAATGATGGAGAATCGGCTAAGGTTGACAGTATTCTGGCGATTATCGGCAAGGAAGGAACTGATATTTCTGAATATGTAAAATCTTTATCTGCCATTTCTCCCTCTGAAAAGAAAATAGAAGAAAAAACTGTTCCTGAATCTAAAAAAGTTGATACTGAAACTCCAAAGGAACCTGTTCCCACACCTGTAACAACCAAAAAACCAGGGGAGCGTATTGTCGCTTCCCCCCTGGCAAAAATCATTGCCAAAGAAAAAAATATAGACCTGAGAAATGTTCAGGGTTCCGGGGAGAACGGAAGAATCATCAAACGAGATGTTGAGAACTTTACTCTTCAAACCGGATCGGCTTCTGCTGCAGCATTTGTACCTAAAGGACAGGAAAGTTTTGAAGAAACTCCAAATTCGCAAATGCGAAAAATTATTGCCCAAAGATTAGGAGAATCTAAATTTACAGCGCCGCATTATTATCTGAATGTGGAATTTAACATGGATAATGCCATCTCTTTCAGAGAGCAGTATAACTCCATCCCTGATACAAAAATATCATTTAACGATATCGTGATCAAAGCTACAGCTCTGGCCTTGAAAAAACACCCACAGGTAAATTCTCAATGGTTTGACGACAGGATTCGTGTAAATAACCATGTACACATCGGCGTGGCAGTGGCTGTTGAAGACGGACTTGTAGTACCTGTACTGCGTTTTGCCGATGAACAGAACCTGACCCAGATCGGTACTCAGGTAAAAGATTTTGCAGGAAGGGCACGAAGTAAGAAACTAACCCCTGAAGAAATGGAAGGTAGTACCTTTACCATTTCTAACCTCGGAATGTTTGGTATTACCGATTTTACTTCGATCATCAATCAGCCCAACTCAGCAATTTTGTCTGTAGGGGCAATTGTACAGAAGCCGATTGTAAAACAAGGAAAAATAGTGGTTGGAAATACTATGAAGCTTACCATGGCCTGTGATCACAGAACTGTTGACGGTGCCACCGGAGCATTATTCCTGCAAACGCTAAAAGAGTATATTGAAAATCCGGTTACCATGCTGGTCTGAGTTTTTAAAATTATAAATATAAAACCGCTGCAACAAATTTGAATAAATAATCGCCTTTGCATTGACCTTGATATTTAAAAAAGTCTGTAAGCATATGCTTTACAGACTTTTTTCATTTAAATTTGTATCTCATTTTAATTTAATTATAATGTACAAACCTTTCAAAATACTACTGCCTTTTTTTCTTTTTACCTTTTTCTTATTTGCACAGAACAATGCGAAGTCTAATAAATATCTTATTCTCCATGCTGATGATCTGGGATTATCCCATTCGGTAAATAAGGCCACATTCCAGGCATTGAATAACGGATCTGTTAGTTCTGCCAGCTTAATGGTACCTTGTCCGTGGTTTTTAGAAGCGGCAAATATCATTAGTAAGAAACCTGATCTCGATATTGGTATTCACCTGACTTTAACTGCTGAATGGAAAGATTATAAATGGGGAGGTGTTGCTCCTTCTGATGAAATTTCAAGCTTACTGGATGGGAATGGATATTTCTACCCCACTGTTAAAGAAGTTATTCAACATGCAAAACCCGAAGAAGTAGAGAAAGAATTAAGAGCACAGATTGATAAAGCCATCGCCTTAGGAGTAAAACCAACCCATCTCGACAGTCATATGGGTACTTTGTTTGCCACTCCAGAAATGTTTATGATCTATATAAAAATGAGTAAATTATACCATATACCCATTTTTCTGCCTAAAAATGCTGCAGAAGCCCGACCGGAACTCTTTAGCTTGCTGGACAAAGATCAGATTCTGATCGATTATTACAATATGATGGAACAAAAAAGAGATCCTAAAGAATGGCTGAGTTTTTATAAGGGTGTGATCAAAGAGCTCAAACCCGGCATAAATCAGATCATTGTCCACCTTTCTTTTGATGATGAAGAGATGAAAGCCGTGTGTAAATTCCATGATGATTACGGATCAAAATGGCGGGAGAACGATCTTAAAACAGTTGAAAATAAAGCTTTTAAAAAATATTTAAAAGATAACAAAATTGTACTGACCGGCTGGAAAGATCTTAAGTAGTGCTTATAGTAGGGTCAAATACATCTTATCTTTATGATCTTTTAATCCAAGTCTAAAGGCTAAGCCAGAGAGTAAATGTTAAAAATCTGCCAGCCTTCAGAATTGAGGTAAAGCTGATTGAACCATTTTTGTATTTAATAAGCACCCAATAATTGGTCAGATCTCCAGAACTGAAGTATTCTTCACCTCATTGATTATAAAATTACTATGTGCACTGCTGATATGATCCAAAGAGGTTAGTTTGTTGTTTAAAAAGTCGCGGTATTCCTTCATATTCTTTACCACAACCTTTAAAATATAATCGTAATTACCACTGATATTATAACATTCCAGTACCTCATCAAAGCGGATCACTTCCTTTTCAAACCTATTTACAAATTCGTGTTTATGCTGTAAAAGTTTGATCTGGCAATATACCATAAAAGCCTTTTCAACCTTTGATCTGTTTACCAAGGCTATATATTTCTCTATCACTCCAGATTTTTCGAGTTTTTTTACACGCTCATAGATGGCCGTGTTGGAAAGATCGAGATGCATCGCCAGCTCTTTGGTGGTCATTTTTGCATCTTTTTGAAGATAATTTAAAATTTTTTTATCTGTTTTATCCAAATTCATCTGATGAATATTCTAAAAAAATTACACAAATCAATAATATTTAGTAAATATAACTATTTATAACTTATTTAGTAGTTTTTATTTCTACTAATATTCTTTTTTTATGTTTAATAATCTACAATAAAGTACATTTGTTACAAAAATTAATTCCAAATTTTTAAATTAAAAATTATGAGCTTCGATCCTGCTGATAAAGTACAAGACCTGCAATATTTTGGAGAATTTGGAGGGGTAAATCCTTCTATTTCCGATTCTTCAACCTACACCTTTTTACATGCCAAGACCATGATGGACACCTTTGAAGGTAATGCCGAAGGTTGTTATTTATATTCCCGCCATTCGAGTCCGAGCAATCTTTTTCTTGGTGAGGCCCTGGCTGCCATGGAAGGTACCGAAACTGCGAATGTTGCCGCTTCCGGAATGGGAGCGATCACTCCAACTCTGATGCAGCTCTGCAACAACGGAGATCACATTGTTTCCTCCAGAACTATTTACGGAGGCTCTTATGCTTTTTTAAAGAATTTCATCCCTAAATTTGGCGTCAACACAACTTTTGTTGACATCACTTCTCTTGAAAAGATCGAAGCTGCCATTCAGGAAAATACCAAAGTTCTTTTCTGTGAAGCAGTAAGTAATCCATTACTGGAAATTGCCGATATACGTGAGATGGCCAAAATCGCTAAAAAATACAATTTAAAACTTGTGGTTGACAATACATTCTCACCACTAAGCCTCTCACCCGGTATTCTGGGTGCAGACGTAGTGCTCCATAGCCTGACAAAATTCATCAACGGATCCAGCGATACTGTTGGCGGTGTAATCTGCGGAACTCAGCAATTTATCAACAGCCTACGCAGTGTAAATGACGGTGCCAGCATGCTGCTCGGACCGGTTATGGACAGCCTGAGATCGGCAAGTGTTTTAAAGAATCTAAGAACATTGCATATTCGTATTAAGAAACACAGTGAGAATGCCATGTATCTGGCAAAGAAATTTGAAGAAGACGGTATCAAAATTATTTATCCGGGATTAAAAAGTCATCCTCAACACGAATTGTACAAAAGCATGTACAACGAAGAATACGGGTTTGGAGGTATGCTTGCCTTTGATGTTGGATCTTTAAAAAAAGCCGATGATCTGATGGAACTGATGCAAAACAGAAATTTGGGATATCTGGCTGTGAGTTTAGGTTTTTATAAAACCCTGTTCAATGCACCGGGTACAGGAACCTCTTCGGAAATACCCGAAGAGGAACAGAAAAAAATGGGGCTTAGCGATGGCCTTATCCGTATGTCCATTGGTTTGGACAACAACATAGAACGCACCTATCAGGAAATGAAGAAATGTATGATAGAAAAGGGTGTTTTATAGTTTTAAAAAGAAAACTCAAGTAAATTCCGGCCTGTCAGCTTAACAGATCCTGTTATGTTTTCAGGCCTCTTTTTTGTTATGTCTGTATTTTATAACATGAGCTACCTCTTTGGTTATCAGCCCCTCCTTTACATTTTCATCTAAAAAAGGCATCAGCTTATCGATCTTATCAGCAGTATCTACAATCTCTATGACCATAGGCATATCATCTGACAATCTGAGAATTTTAGAAGTATGCATTCTTGAATTGGCTCCAAATCCCATAACACCTTTAAAAACGGTTCCTCCGGCAATATTCAGCCTTCTGGCCTCCAGAATGATTGCCTCATACAGGGGAATCCCTTTGATTTTATCTGATTCTCCAACAAAGATCCTTAATAGTACTCCTTCTTCCGGTAATTTCATCTGTTTGAAATTTTATAATTTACTAAAATAAAAGCAATTCCAAAATTTTGCAAACAGATGGAACTGCTTCGCTCTCCCATGATTTATTAATCCTTCAATTGTATAGATCTTTGATTAATAAAATTCATGTTAGTGTCATCAGCTATAATTTTTTAAGTTAAAAAACTGCTTTAGAAAGCATATACCCTAAAAATACTAAAATTAAACCAAAAATATTGGTTCCAAATATATTGATTAACGCATATTTTGTTTCCCCTGCTCTGATCAGGTTCATAGTTTCCAGGCTGTAGGAAGAAAATGTGGTAAATCCACCTAAAATTCCGATAAAAATTAAATTGCGGATATTGGGAGAAAGATTTCTTGTTTCCCAGATTCCCCATAAAAAGCCTATAATAAAAGAACCTATCAAATTGACACTTAAGGTACCAACAGGAAAAGTTCCGTTATAAAATCGATAGGCAAACCCAGATACACTGTATCTTGCCAGTGTACCTATTGCTCCGCCTGCCATGATGTATAATATTTTTACCACTTCTTAATTTTAAAATGCTAAGATAAACATAAGAAATAAAAATATCTGAATATCTCAGCTTATACTTATCAATCTTTTCCAAATTTTTTATTTATAGCTGTCTCAGTAGTATACAGTAAAAGAACAACGACCAGCAACATAAATCCGAGTCCAACATACATTCCGGTCATTTCATCCATCTCAATTACCAATCCAATATTTCCTGACAAGGCAAGAACACTTCCGTAAAGCATCATTTTCTTAGCCGAATATCTCTGTGCAAAATCCCACCGCTCCTAATTCTTTATCGAATTTTTAGTACGATATCCATAAAACATATTGATTTTCCCGGGTGGAAATAAATGCATTACCAAACCCGCAAGAAAGAAAACAGAACCCGTTAAAACCGGAATCATAAATAAAGGCGCTGTATAGTTTAACTGATCGGTCATCTTTAAACAAACAAATATTTATTTTTTAAAAGATCCATCTATGGGCAACAGGATCACCTTTCCTAAAAACAGCCAACGGATCTGATAATTTTTAAACGACATAAAATTAACCACTTTAACCTTTGGCGAAAAAAGATAGGTTATTACAGCCGTTACCGTAGATTTTACCACAATTTCCCATTCAGGTTTGAAATACCCCATTATCAACCAGGTAATTAAAAAAATAAGAAGCGGTACCAGATACCGGTAAAACATATATTTTGTTTTGTTTGTCATAGTCTTAAATTATTTTAACTCTTTGCGATAATAGAAATTAGCAGGCAATCCGCCCGTATGCCAAAAAAGAATTTTACTTCCGTATTCTAACTTCCTTTTTTCAAGAATATCAAGCATTCCAAAAAAGGCTCTTCCTGTATAAACAGGATCCAGCAGAATTCCTTCGGCAGAAGCCAGTGTTTTAACGGCATTCTTTTCTCCTTTAGTAATCACTCCGTATCCGGGAGCATCATAATTCCGGTTTAACGGAATATCTTTCAGAGTATATTTTCTTGATAAAGTAAAAACTTTTTCTGATTGCTTTATCAGATCTAATATGATTCTTTCAACTGTAGTCCCCTCAATTTCAGCCTTATCAATATTCACAGGAATCAATTTAGTATGGAATCCGAACAGATCCATACCCACCATGATTCCGGCCTGAGTGGCTCCTGAACTGGAAGCGAAAAAGATATAATCAATTTCTGTTTTTAAATTTTCTAATTGCTGTTTGAGTTCCCGTATAGCATTAACATACCCCAGGGCGCCAATAAAGTTAGAACCTCCATAAGGAACAACATATACCCTTTTCCCTTCTTTTTCAAGTTCTTGCTTTAAGACGGGAATATCCTCACCTTTTCGGTGTTCACCGGTAAAATGCAAACTCGCACCGAGTAAATGGGAAAGCAAAAGATTACCGTTATAATCTTCAGGTTCTTCTCCTCCGAGGAGTAAATGACACTCAATTCCGGCTACTGAACAGGCTGCAGCGGTTTGACGGCAATGATTGGATTGCTGGGCTCCTGCAGTAATTACAGTATCACAATTATTTTGTAAAGCCTCATAGATCAGGTATTCCAGTTTCCGGGTTTTATTTCCCCCCGATGCCAAGCCGGTTTGATCATCTCTTTTGATAAAGATCTCATATCCCGGGTATCTTTCAGAAAGATTTTTCAAGGGATGTATCGGAGTAGGAAAAAACCCCAGATCAAATCTTTTTTCTAAAGGTTTCATAAAAGAATCTCATTTTAACACAAATTTATGGTTTTTATTTTTAAACCTTTTAAAAAATTAAGGGTCAAAGCAACAAATATTAAATTTTAGAAAAATGAAATACTTATTCACAATTTTACTCGCAGGAATGACCCTGTTCACTTACGCTCAAAAGAGCAATGGAAAAAAGATGGGGCAAAATAATTATACGCCACAGCAAATGGCCGAATTACAAACCAAAAAGATGACCCTGGCTCTGGATCTCACTCCTGCTCAGCAGTCAAAGGTAATGGCACTCAATCAAAAGATGGCCACTGAAAGATCTGCAAGAATGCAAAAATTTAGATCAATGCGTGAATCAGGAAACACAATGACCTCAGAGGATCGTTTTAAAATGCAAAATGAAATACTTGATATTCAGATCAAAAATCAGGCTGAGATGAAGAAAATACTGAATAAAGATCAGTACGAACAATGGGAAAAAATGAGAAAGAAAAGAGCTAACAGGATGAAAAATTATGCACACAAATCTAATAACAAACACAAGAGATAAAGAAAGATCAACCGTATAATATTGAGTTTTTAGAGATTGTTATAACAGGGACACCCTAACATAACAATCTCTTTTATTTTAAAAATATTTTCTGGCCTACATTAATATTGTTGTTCTTTAGATTATTGATCCGTTTTAGATTTTCAACCGTAGTCTTATTATTTTTAGCAATTGAATACAATGTATCACCATTATTCACAACTATATAAAGTCTCTTTTTATTTTGGTCCAACTCCTTTTTGTTCTTTTCTATCTCTTTTGAACTCACATAGTTATCTTTTTCAAGAACCAAATTATCAAATACATACAGGTGATAATCTTCAATAAGTCTGATCAGCTTTTTAGGATATTTTCTGTCAGTGGCATAACCTGCTTTTTTCAAACCTTTTGCCCAGCCTTTATAATCGTCAGGTTTTAATCGGAAAAGCCCCTCATATCTTGAACGTGTGGTAAGAAACATAGAATGATCATTAAATGAACCAACAGGATTATCATATTTTCTAAAACATTCCCGGCGCCGGTCATCATCATATCTCACTTTTTTACCTTTCCAGTCCTTGTGACATTTGATCCCAAAATGGTTATTTGCTTTTTTGGTGAGCTCACTTCTTCCACTTCTTGATTCGAGAATCCCCTGCGCCAGTGTTATACTGGCAGGTATTTTATATTCTTGCATTTTATCAAGAGCAATATATTTATACGTATCAATATATTCTAAAGTGTAAGTATTTAAATTATCTTCATTCTTTTTTTTAAATTTATCAAAGATCTCATCACTCTCTCTGTAGATAAGCTGCTGTTTTTCTTCTTTTGCCGATAAATTCTTAGAGGTTGCATGCCTGGATGATCCACATCCTGTAAGCACAACGATCATCACAATAAAAAACCATAAATATCTCATCTCATAAATCTAAATAATGACCGGTAATCTTTTCTTTTGCAATCGCATATTCATCCCTTCAATTCCCTGTAATCCACCGGTATGGATAGCAAGAATTCTTGTTCCTTCTTTAAAATAACCCGTCTTAATCATATCTACAATACCAAACATCATTTTACCGGTATAAATCGGATCCAGCGGGATACTGCTTTTAGTATGAAAAGTATTCATAAAATCAATAAGTTCTTCACTGATCTTTGCAAATCCACCAAAATGATATTTATTTATTAAACTCCAGTTTTTACCTTCTATTGTATATTTCTTAATCTCTTTTTCTAAAAAATCACCTTTTAAAGCAGGAAAGCCCAAAACTTTTTGATGATGATGAATTGAATTGATCAAACCTGAAATAGTTCCTCCGGTGCCAATTGCACAACAAATTACATCAAAATTCTCATCACCGGGTTTTAAGATCTCTTCACAGCCTTTAACTGCAAGTTTATTGGTTCCTCCTTCGGGAACGAGATAAAAATCACCAAATTCTTCCTTCAGATTCTTAATAAATGCTATGGTATGTTTTTCTCTGTAATCAGAACGGCTTACAAATTTAAATCTCATTCCATGTTCAGCAGCAGTTCTCAGTGTTGGATTTTTAGAAAGTGTTCCTTCCAGATCAAGGCCGAGTTCATCTCCACGGATAATTCCAATGGTATCAAAAGCAAACTCTTTTCCGGCACAGGCCACAGCACTGATATGATTTGAATAAGCTCCACCAAAAGTCAGCAATGTTTTCTTTCCTTGTTTATCAGCCTGAAGAATATTGTATTTTAATTTTCTGTATTTATTCCCTGAGATAAAAGGGTGGATCAAATCTTCCCGTTTCATATAGAGCTCAACTCCAAAGGCTTCGATATCCTTTAAACTAATAAGTTGATTCTTTATTTTATTATCAGGATTCTTCACTTGTAATATTTAAGAAAACCCCAAAATTTTCTTTTTTTAAGATAATCGGGATCAAATTCATTTGCATAGGCTTCTTTCTCAAAACCGATATGATAATAAGATTTCATAATATCTCTATACCGAAACAAATTAATAGAAAATTCTGCCAAATACCAAATAAAATAGAATATCCACAAAAGTTCTACCTGCTGTTTAAGATGTATTTTTTCATGATTTATCACTACTCTATCCAATTTCAGCTCTTTATCTCTTAAAATAATAAAAGGCCAGATGGTTAAAGCATTGAAGCTTTTACCAATGAATAAATATTTTGAAAAAATTAACATCCTTAAAATTTAATTCAATTTAAAAACAAATACATTTGCCTATGCAATTTATGAATAAAAATCAAAAATCAGAAGACTATTATTATTCTGAGGAAGGTTATAAGATTTTTACCGAAAAATACCACCTCAAAAGAGGATATTGCTGTAAAAATAATTGTAAACATTGTCCTTATGGCTATGATCCGGCAACGGATTCCTATTGAACTTACAATTACACTACCCTCTAACCCATAAATTTTCACCGGAACAAAGCCTATCTGCCGGCCTTTGGTATGATTATTGATATTATCATAAAAACGAGCTTTAAACATTATTCCGGGAACATAAAACCCTTATATTGATTTTTTGCTCAATTTCTTATTTAAATATTAAAACTATGAAATTTGTAAAATTACTTCCTCTTCTTTTAATCTTTATTCTAACTTCCTGTACAAGTGTAAAAGTTTCAAGCGATTACGACAAGGAAAAAGATTTTAACTCTTACAAAACCTTTGCCTTTTACAAAAAAGGAATCGACAAGGTAGAAATCTCTGATCTGGACAAAAGAAGGATTTTACGTGCGGTAGAAAACGAATTAAAAGCAAAAGGTTTACAGATTTCTGAAGATCCTGATCTGCTGGTAAATATTTTTACCAAATCACGCAAAAAAGTAGATGTTTATGATAATTCTTACTACGGATGGTATCCGTGGTATTATGGGTACGGATTTGGATACGGCCCCGGATATGTTAACGTTGTTGAATCCACAGAAGGTACTCTTTTTATTGATCTGATCGATGCAAGGGCCAAAGAACTGGTTTGGCAGGGAATTGGCACTGGTGTACTTTCCTCACATAAAAATGTAGATGAAAAAGAGGCACGTATCAAAGAATTTGTAAATAAAATTATGGTGCTTTACCCACCAGTACCCGGAGAAAAGAAAAAGTGATTTATTTCCCAATTGTTATTATTTCCGGAGTCTTGATACAAGACTCCGGATTTTTTTATAGGGATTCATGAAGTTCTTCCCAAACAAACATTAGCTCCTCTACCTTATCCTTTTTTGTCTGATATTTTTTAAAAAAATCCTGATCTTCAGCAAGTTTATCAAAATTTTCGGCAATGATCTTATCATCTTTTGCAATATCCTTTTCCAATTTTGATATCTGATCTTCTACCTTTTTTAATTTATTTTGCAGTTGTCTCCGCTTTTTTTCATCTGATCTTTTATCGGTATTCTTTTGACTTGAATCCGGTTGGATCACCTGGGTTTTCTTTTCTATTTCTCTCAGATTTTCCAGATTGTGCTGTTCCAGGAAATAATTGATATCTCCCAGATATTCTTTGATCTTACGATCTTTAAAAGCGTAAACTTTTTGTGTAAGTCCTTGTAAAAAATCCCTGTCGTGAGAGACAATTATCAATGTACCGTCAAAATTTTTCAAAGCTTGTTTCAATACATTTTTTGAAACAATATCCAGATGGTTTGTTGGCTCATCCATTACCAACACATTGAGAGGATGAAGTAATAATTTACACAAGGCCAGACGGTTCTTTTCTCCGCCGGATAGTACCTTTACCTTTTTCTCTACATCATCGCCTCTGAATAAAAAGGCACCGAGCATATCTCTTACCTTAGGCCGGTTGTGATCATTGGCCGTCATTTCCATCGTTTCGAGAATTGTAAGCTCTCCGTCAAGATAATCCGACTGATTTTGAGCAAAATACCCAAGATCAACGTTATGACCAAGGTTTAAATTCCCATCAAAAGGAATTTCATCAACAATGATCTTGGCCAGTGTGGTCTTTCCTTGTCCATTCTGCCCAACAAAAGCAATTTTTGCTCCTCTTTCTATAAGCAGATTTACATTTTCCAGGACAACATGATCTCCGTAGGTTTTGGCAACATTTTCAGCCTCTATTACAATCTTCCCCGGGGAAACTGACACATCAAAACGTATATTAATTGCTGAATGATCTTCTGTATCCACTTCTATACGCTGAACTTTATTCAGCTTTTTGATCAGTGATTGTGCCATGGAAGCTTTATTGGCCTTGGCCCTAAATTTCTCGATCAACTGTTCGGTATGTTTAATTTCCCGCTCCTGATTCTTTTGCGACTGAAGCTGTTTTTCACGAATCTCATTACGCAACAGCAAATATTCTGAATAAGGCTTTTTAAAATCATAGATCTGACCCATAGAGATCTCTATGGTCCGGTTGGTAACATTATCCAGGAACATTTTATCGTGTGAAACCAGGATCACAGCACCCGGAAAACTTTTTAGAAAATTCTCAAACCAGATTATTGATTCAATATCCAGGTGATTTGTAGGCTCATCAAGTAACAGTACATCGTGTTTTTGGAGCAATAGTTTTGCCAGTTCGATACGCATTCGCCAGCCCCCTGAAAAAGTATCAGTCAGATTATTAAAATCCTTACGTTCAAATCCGAGCCCCTGCAAAACTTTTTCTGTATCTCCCTCATAATGATATCCACCTAAAACCTCATATCTGTGCGTCAGATCATCCAGATCATGTAATAATTCCTGGTAAAATTCGCTTTCATAATCAGTTCGTGTTTCAAGCGATTTATGGATTTTCTCCAGTTTCTTCTCGATTTCCCTGATCTCGGTAAAAGCTTCATAGGCCTCTTCAAGTACCGTTCTTCCCTGAACAAAATCGATCTCCTGTTTTAAAAAACCAATGCTGATCTCTTTTTCAAAGGCCATGTCCCCTTTATCGTACTCCTGCTCCCCCGCAAGAATTTTAAGCAAAGTAGATTTTCCGGCACCATTTTTTCCTACCAGCCCTACCCTGTCTCCTGAATTGATCTTAAAAGTAATCCCGGAGAAGAGATCTTCCCCTGAAAAGGAAATTGTTAAATCGTGAATATTCAGCATATAAACCTTAATTGTTTCAGATTTGCAAATCTAAGATATTTTTTAAGTTTATAAATGTTAAAAAAATAAGGAGATCCAGGAGAAATGAATTATTAACGATTCCCTTGTATGAGTTAGTTAAAAAACATCGTATAAGAGAGTATTGAAATTAATGTTGTCCAAAACCATTAAACACGTCTTAAAGCCTGTGCAAATAAAGAGTAATAGAACTTTTAAGAAACTTTAGCTTACTTTTTTAATCGGATAAATTGATTATCAGTGATTTACACATTAAAGTTTATCGGACACAATAGTATTTTGAAACGGTCTTTCTTCCGCAAAAGAGAGGACTTTCAGCCCCGACATCCGGACTTCATTGGGTAGAAATAAAAAAACTCCTGCTATTGGCAGGAGTTTCCAAATCTATGTTCTAAAGAATTAGTAATTCCACATATCCAATTCCTTGTCGCGAATACTCTCTTTCAACTGCTCTGATTCGAGCACCTGGAAAAGTGAATTTCCTTTGATATAATCTGCCACATCACGGTTTCCGTAGATATTTTCTTCACGGTAAATTATGGCATTAAAACGCCGTGCATTGAGCAGATGATCATAGGATAGCGGATAAGCTGAGTTCTTATTGTTGAATACCTTCATGGCATAAGTAGAATAACGGGCTCCCGGATACCATACCCAGAACAATTCAACCTGCTCATCTTCGCCACCTTCATTATCGATGAAGTTTACATCAGGGGCAACAGGTGCCAGACCTAATAATCTGTATTTTAGTTCTCCCTGACGCTTATCAAAATACCATACCCCTTTGATCTTGAATCCTTGAATATCTGCAGAAGTAATATCTCTTCTATCGATATATTCATCAGTGATCACTTCACCGGCATTCAGTCTTTCAAAACCGGCATCGGAAGTATCTACTCTTGTTAAACGACCCTGGATATCCTTTAAAGTTAATTTATCTTCGAAATAAGAGTCGTCATAAACATCAATAATCTCTCCGGTTTTTATCCCTCTTAACAATGTATCGAATAAGGATCTTCTGTTTGAGCTGATATTACTTGTATCAACCGGATAGTAATAGGGCATATTGATCTTTTCATTGAGATCAACATATTCCCACACTACTTTCGACCAGAGGATATCTCTGTCATCTATGTATCCGTAAGGTAACGGACGATCATTATCGGCTGCTAACTGTTCGGGGGTTTTCATCCCAACCTGTTCAGGGATCTTCGCATTGAGCAGGTTAGCCTGGGCGCTTACGTACCCTGTGGAAAGTAGGGTAATTGCTATTATTAAACTCTTCAATTTCATAACTTTATTGTTTAATTTGTTATTTCAACATTTACAGGAGAAGCATTCTTCAGGTAATAGCCTGAATTACCGATCAGTTTTTGCTTCAGGTCAAATATTATTACTGCATCACCTCTTCTTGCTTTGTTCAGCACTCTGATGGCAGCTGCATTAAATTTGTTTCCTTTTACGATTACAGTTGGCTGACCAGGAACTTTTACACTAAATCCGTTGGTTTGGATCTTTAGATCGAATACAAAGTCTGGTAAGACCGAACTGATGGTTGCTTTTTGAAGTGTACTTTTAGGCATTTTAATCATACCGAATTCACCTCTTACTGCTGCTACCGGAGCAGGAATATCTCTTATACGGAACTTTTTACTTGACTGAACCGGAGTACCATCTGGTAAATTTGCATTTACTTTAATGATCACTTCTCTACCTTTACCGGGGTTCATTACATATTTACCTACCCCTTTTACTTTTTTCAATCCCGGTGCATAAGCCTGTACTGCATTATCTGCAACACCCGGTACTGAGATGGTCATTGGATTTGTAACTCCACGGTAAACCACATTCATCTTATCTGCCGAGATCACCGCGTCACTGGGTTTAGCCACTACATTATAGGTTTGTTTGATTGGAATTTCAACGGGTTTACCGTTTTCCATAAAGATAAACTTACCTTTAATTTCATGCTCTCCAACATTTCCTGCAGGAAAATCAAGTACTGCTCCACCATCTTTAATATTGGTAATCTTCTTACCATTAATGATCACTTCCTTTGGTTTTAAGGTAGCATCATATCTTCCCAGAACAATTTTTCCCTGAAAATTAGCTCCCTGTAATGTAACAGGTGTTTTGGGTATCAGGATTGCATTATAGTTGTTCATTGATACGTCACTGCTTAACTGCCCTTGTAACATAGCTGATAAAACTTCAGATTCAGTGGTTTTAACATCCGCCTGAATTTGGGTCAGTTTTGTCAAAGAAGCTACTAATGGAAAACCTTTATAGTTATAATCCAGCCAGAATCGTTCTAAACCTTCTCTGTCTTTTACTTTAGCAGTTGAAAAACGTTCTTTTACATCATTTGCCAGATTTGGGAAACCTTTTCCTAAAATTGAAGAGATCTCACTCGAATAAGTATTCATTCTGTCTAAAAACTCCTGACCTCCTTCTGTATATTTTCCGTCATCTCCTTTAAAGAACAGATCATCCAGGTAAGTACCTTTATCCATCGTTTCATAATCGGTTGGATCATCCACGGTAGCTTTCATATCATTCTTCAGATTTTCGATATACTCAAAGTAACTCGCTGAGAGTTCCTTGATTTTATCAGCCTTTTCTTTCTCGTCAGCATACTTTTCCTTTTGCTCTATCGCCTTAAGGGAAAGGTCTTTGTATGCCTTTTCATTTCTCTGAGTAGCAGCCTCATTGGCTTTTACCAGTTTTTTATCCATGAGACCAAAGGCTTGTAAGACCTCTTTTGACATATTCATTGCAAGCATTGCAATAAAAATCAAATACATCAAATTGATCATTTTTTGCCTTGGTGTTAATTTACCTCCTGCCATTCTTAATTAGGGTTTTAGGGTTAATATTAAATCTAACTTTAATAACTAGTTAAGAATTTGTATTTGACATAGCAGAAAGCATACCTCCATAAACACCATTCAGTGATGAAAGGTTTGTAGCCAGCGATTCCATCTGTTCTTTCAGAAGTTGTGCATTTTGTGCAGTTTCTTCATTGATCTCAGCCTGACGCTGAACGTTATCCATTTGTACTTTATATAAACTGTTAAGTGATTCCATATGATTGGCAGCTACTGCTAACTGATCACTGTATTTGGTAGTGGCAGTAATCGAATCAGCAACCGGCGCTATATTTTCGGCGGCACCGGCAAAATTCTGAATGCTATCTGCAAGCCTTGATATTTTATCAGAATCCAGGTTAGCTTCTTGCAGCATATCATCTAATTTCTGAGAGAGTAATCCGTCAGCATCAGTAGATTCTGTTAATGCTGCCCTGTCAGAAGCTTCGCCCCCTACCAGTTCAGGATATACTTTGGTCCAGTCATAATCCTCTTCAACAGGTTCGAAAGCTGAAACAGCAAATACAAGCGCTTCTACCACCATACCAATGGTCAATACCGTTGTACCTCCTGGAAAGTGGGCAATTTTAAAGAGTGCTCCTAAGATTACTACAGCTGCTCCCAGACCGTAGACCATATTAAACATTTTTTTTCTGCTTTTTGATTGTGCCATAATTTTAAATTTTAAATGTTTTCTTGAATGATTAATTATTGTTCGTAAATTATTTTTTTGCTTTCATTTTTGTTCCCATATAATCCTGAACCGTTCTGAATCCTATGTAACTTCTTGCAGAATCAGCATATTCATAGTCACGTGTACTTACTTCGAGGAAGTAGGCTACATCTTTCCATGATCCGCCTCTGATCACTTTACGCTTGTTACCATCATCTACAACATTCGGATTAATTGTAGAACCTAAGTAATAAGAGGATGGATTATAAGCTGTATTGGTCCATTCCGATACGTTTCCTGCCATATTGTAAAGTCCGTAATCATTTGGATTATAAGATTTTGCTTCCACGGTATAAAGAGCACCGTCTACTGCATAATTACCTCTTTCAGGCTTAAAGTTGGCCAGGAATTCACCTCTGTCTGTGGTAGTATAAGGTCCTCCCCAGGGATATTTTGCATATTCCAGTCCACCTCTCGCTGCGTATTCCCACTCAGCTTCAGTTGGCAACCTGAATCTTGGCTCTTTCCCTGAATTTTTCTTTTTACTGGCTAAATAGGTATTTCGCTTATCAGTTCTGAAGTTACAGAATGATTTTGCCTGTTTCCAGGAAACTCCCACTACCGGATAATCGCTGTAAGCATCATGCCAGAAATAGTCCTGATGCATTGGATCATTGTATGAATAATTAAAATCCTTTACCCAAACAGTTGTATCAGGATATACCTCAACTACTTCCTTTACTAAAAAGTCTTTTAAGGAACCTTTACCTTTTGCTGCTGCAGCTTCATCTATATAAGTATATAAATATTTCAGTTTGCGGGTATCAATTCTTCTCTTTCTGCTCATCGTTTCTTCTATAGGCAGATACATACTATCCATAGCTTCAGCGTAATACTGATCAGGGAATTCATCCTGGTTCCAAACCAGATCAACATCCCAGTTCAGGTATTTACCTTCAGTTGGAGAATCAACATCGCCTAAGCTTCCGTAATTATCCATCATATATTTATAGTACGCATTGTTGGTGCTATCCATTTCTTTAAATCTATACTTCAGTATACCGCTCATATCCCCTTTCTTCTGTTCTACGGCATCACTACCCCCTACATTGGCTTCTTCAGCCAAAATAGCGAGCTTTGTTCTTACAATTGAATCTCTAACCCAAAATACGAACTCACGATATTCACTATTGGTAATTTCAGTTTCATCCATATAGAACGGACGAACGGTTACAGTTCTCGGTGGTGCACTAAAAGCTCCGGCAACATCCTCATCTTCTTTACCCATTGTAAAGGAACCTCCGGGAATAAGAGTCATTCCAAAAGGTTTTTCGGGGAAGAACTTCTTTTTTGTTCTAACACCGGTGAGTTGCCCCTGATCATTACCAGATTTACAACTGGTTAATAGAGCTAATGTAAAAAGTACCAATAAAAACGTTAACTTTTTCATAATTTTAATTTTTTCTAACAAGACTTGGAAATGTTAAATTATTATTTCTTAATTTCTTTTAAAACTTAAAACCAAATATTTTTCCAATATCAAAATTCTAAGAGTTTCGCACCTTAAAAACGATAAAAAATATGCTTTAGTGTGTAATTAATTTAATTTTCTAAAACTTTTCAACCATCTTTCAGGAAATATCTGGTTATTTGCTGTTAAATAATCCTGATACGTACATGGTATTAACGTAGATTTTCTGGTTTTATTATGGTAATAAATAATTTCCATCCACCATCTTTCACTTTTATTACTTTTATAAAAGTGAATTGTATCCTCTTCTATCAGGACCATAAATTTTTTAAATTCTTCCTTAAGTAAATAAGGATCTTCTTCTGTTCTGAAATTATATCCTTCAATATAATACCATATCATTTGTGCGATCAGATGAGCGGTCTGTTCTCCTTTATCATATTTCGCATTGTACTCGTAAATACCAAACAAACTATTCACTAAACTTATTCCTGCATAACGTGCAATGGCACAGATCTGATCTCCGTAGAAACCATTTGGAGAAGCATTGTTATTGGCAGGTGCATCCCCTCCCCTTACTGCACTCATATCTATACTAACCATATCAGTATCCCTCAATACGGGTTCAGCCATGCTGAGATCTGCAGTTACTTCTCCCAACCGGTAGGCATCAAAATATAAACTGTCAAGCAGATTGATCTCTTCCTGAGAATTAAAAAAGGTTTGATATCCAAGGTTACTGTAGTTTAACAGATTGTTGGGTTTCTCCATAATGATCTTATGAAGAAAGTTTTGAGAAGTTATTCTGTTCTCCGGATTCTCCAGATCGAATTTACAATCTACAGAAACCAGACTCACTCCTTTTTTAATATTATCATAAGCTCGGTAACAGGCATACGTCAGATCCTGGCTGCCTCCCAAAATAATAGGAATGATTTTTTTATCCAATAAAATTGCTACAATCTCTTTAAGGGCTGAATATGTATCTTCAGCCTTTTTTCCTGCCGGAAGATTTCCCAGATCTACGATATTTGAAAACCAGTTACCGGGATACATCTGATAAAGATACTTTCTGATAATATCGAAATCTTTCCCGGTCCCTACATTATCAACTGCATTCCGCCCCTCTTGTATTCCAATAATGGCCAAATGTACACCCTTGAGATCGGGAATACCGTTCTGCCGGGTATGTATCTTTATGTGATTTCCTAATGCTAAGTCCGAAATCAAAGCTGTATGTGCAACAGCTCTATCCTCCACAGGCAATAAAAAGTCTAAACTCATATTTTGTTATTGCAAGAAATAAGGATTCAACGCTTATTTTTTGATTATTTTTTAGTTTTTCTTTTCCTGGTTTTCTTTTTCGGTTCGTTTTTAGCAATTATTTCTTTAACTTCCTCTAAGGTCAGTGCCGGAGCATCTACTGTTTTCGGCAGTTCGATCTTCAGTTTACCTTTTAATATATTATGGCGGCCCCAACGGGCTTTCTCTACTCTGATTCCTTCTTCCTCCCAGTTGTGAACAACCTTTTCTATCTCTTTCTTTTTCTTGGCTTCTATCAGCTCTACGATATCATCATAGGTCAAGTTATCATAGTCATATTTTTTATTAACATTGATAAAGAGATTGTTCCATTTGATAAACGGACCAAATCTTCCAACACCTTTTTGTACCGGCAAACCGTCGTATTCTGCTATAGGGGCATCGGCTTTCTGTTTTGCACGAATAAGTTCTATCGCTCTGTTCAGGTCAACCGACATCGGATTTTCTCCTTTATCCAAAGATACAAAAATCTTGCCAAACCTGATAAACGGACCAAATCTTCCATTAGAAACCACCACTTCTTCTCCTTCGTATTCTCCAAGGGTTTTAGGCAATTTAAAAAGATCCAGAGCTTCTTCAAAAGTTATATTACTAATGGTTTGTGCACCCTGCAAACTTGCAAATCGCGGCTTTTCCTCATCTGTAGTCTCTCCTATCTGGATCATGGCTCCAAACCTGCCGAGACGCGCATAGATATTTTTACCCGATTCAGGATCTACTCCCAAAAGCCTCTCCCCTTTCGCCCTTTCGGCATTCTGGGCAACATGTTCTACATTTTCATGGAATTTACTGTAGAAATCCTCAATCATCTTGAGCCAGTCACTATCACCATCCGCAATAGCATCAAATTCTTCCTCAACCTTGGCCGTAAAATCAAAATCGAGGATATTTGAAAAATTAGCCACAAGAAAATCATTTACGATCTTTCCAATATCTGTAGGGATGAGTTTTCCCTTATCCGATCCTACTTTTTCTGTCAGTTCTTTTATTAGCATCTTGTCTTTTTCGAGAATGATCTGATTGTATTTCCTGTCAAATCCTTCCAGACTTCCTTTGTTTACATATTCCCGGTTCTGAATGGTAGAAATAGTTGGTGCATAGGTAGAGGGTCGTCCAATACCCAATTCTTCCATTTGTTTTACCAAAGAAGCTTCAGTATATCGGTATGGCGGATTGGTATAACGCTCAGTTGCGGTTATAAAATTGTTTTGCAGAACCTCCCCTTCTTTTAACACAGGCAACATACCTTCCTGTTCTTTCTCCTCTACATCGCTTCCTTCAATATATACTTTCAGGAAACCATCAAAAACAATTACCTCTCCATTGGTAGTAAATATCTTATCATTTTTATCATTTTTGATCCTGACATTGGTACGTTCAAGTTTTGCATCGCTCATCTGGGAAGCAATAGTTCGCTTCCAGATCAACTTATACAATCTCTCCTGATCATATTCAACAGGAATATTCTGAATTTCCATATTGGTAGGCCTGATCGCTTCGTGCGCCTCCTGAGCGCCTTTAGATTTATTAACAAAATCTCTGGTATGGCTGTATTTCTCCCCATAGGATTTTTTAATCATCGCAGCAGCACCGCTTTTGGCTTCATCAGATAAATTTACACTATCTGTTCTCATATAGGTAATATATCCCGCTTCGTACAAACGTTGAGCTACCACCATGGTCTTACTTACCGGAAAGGATAATTTTCTGGCAGCTTCCTGTTGTAAGGTTGAAGTGGTAAACGGAGCCGGAGGAGTTTTCTTTGCCGGCTTTGTAGTAATATTTTCTACCGTATGAATGGCATTAACACAAGATTTTAAAAATGTTTCAGCCTCATCCCGGTTATCAAAATTCTTTGGTAATTTTGCCTTAAATTTTTTATGGTTACTGTTTTCATATTCGGCAACAACCCTGTAAAATGCTTTAGGTTTAAAATCTTCAATTTCCCTTTCTCTCTCAACGATAAGCCTCACCGCTACCGATTGCACCCTACCTGCTGATAGTCCACTCTTTACTTTTCTCCAAAGTACCGGTGAAAGTTCATAACCCACCAACCTGTCAAGAACCCGGCGGGCCTGTTGTGCATTGACCAGATTAGCATCAATAGATCTCGGATTTTCAATAGCTTTTAAAATGGCTTTCTTGGTAATTTCATGAAAAACGATACGTTTTGCCTTTTCATTAGTCAATTTTAATTGGTTGTATAAATGCCATGAAATTGCTTCTCCCTCCCGGTCCTCATCACTTGCCAGCCAAACTGTTTCGGCTTTTTTTGACAGATCCTTAAGCTTTTTAACAACTGCTTTCTTATCGGGAGAGACCTGATATTTTGGTTTAAAATCTCCCTCCACATTTACCCCTAACTCTTTGGTAGGCAGGTCAACAATGTGTCCAAAACTCGATTCAACCTGAAAATCTTTACCTAAAAATCTATCTAATGTCTTGGCTTTGGCCGGTGACTCTACTATAACTAAATTCTTCGCCATCTTTAATCGTTTGAAAGAAACCTGAGAAGATGAAATGTAATTTTTCAACCTTGAAGATCCCTTTTTTTGTGGTACAAAAGTAGTCAGATTTTTTTAATTCCGATTTTTAGCTTCATTTTTTTAAGATTTTTTTTAACACCTTTAATATATACACCTTACTACAAGGCGTTAATTTTCTGCCAAAATGTCATAAAAACAGATTTTAGGTTGTATATTTGCAATCCTAAAAAATCATAAATGGCGAGTGAACATATCATAGAAGAAAAAAAACAAGGACAAGCCCTGATCACAGAACAAGATGCTTTAAATAAAAAAAAGGTTTATATCGAAAGCTACGGCTGCCAGATGAATCTTAACGACAGTGAGATCGTAGCTTCCATCCTTGCCAAGAACGGCTACAATACCACTCATTTACTGGAAGAGGCCGACCTGGTATTGGTAAACACCTGCTCCATCCGTGAGAAAGCCGAACAAACCATCAGAAAACGTTTACAAAAATACAACAGTGTTAAAAGTATCAACCCCGAGATGAAGATAGGCGTTTTGGGGTGTATGGCTGAGAGGCTGAAAAATAAATTCCTGGAAGAAGAAAAAATGGTCGATATGGTTGTAGGCCCTGATGCTTACCGTGATCTTCCCAAGCTTTTAAGAACTGTGGAAAGTGGTCGTGAGGCGGTAAATGTCTTTTTATCTAAAGAAGAGACCTATGCTGATGTAACTCCCATCCGGCTCAACACCAACGGAGTAACAGCTTTTGTCTCCATCACAAGAGGTTGCGACAATATGTGTACTTTTTGTGTGGTGCCTTTTACACGCGGACGTGAAAGAAGCCGTGATCCGGAAAGTATTGTCAAAGAAATCAAAGAGCTTTGGAAAAATGGCTATAAGGAAGTTACCTTACTCGGACAAAATGTTGATTCCTATTTATGGTATGGCGGTGGTTTGAAAAAGGATTTTAAAAAAGCCTCCCTTTCAGCACAGGAAAATGCGTTGGATTTTGCAAAACTCCTTGAGCTGGTGGCTGATGAACTTCCTGAAATGAGAATTCGTTTTGCAACCTCAAATCCTCAGGATATGAGTGTGGATGTACTTTATGCCATGTCCCGCCATAAGAATATCTGTAAATATATTCATCTTCCTGTTCAATCCGGCAGTACCCGGATGCTGAAAAGAATGAACAGGCAACACACCCGTGAAGAATATATCGAACTGATCGATAAGATCAGAGAAATTCTTCCTGATTGTGCCATCTCACAGGATATGATTGCCGGATTTAGCGGAGAATCAGAAGAAGACCATAAAGAAACTCTTTCGCTGATGGAATATGTAAAATACGATTTCGGTTTTATGTTCGCCTACTCGGAAAGACCCGGAACACCGGCAGCAAAAGATATGGAAGATGATGTACCAATGGAGATCAAAAAAAGAAGACTGTCAGAGATCATCAACCTGCAGATGGAACACGGACTCTACAGAATGCAGCAATTTATCGGTCAAAACGTAGAAGTATTAATTGAAGGAAATTCGAAAAAATCTGATGGACACTGGATGGGAAGAAACTCTCAGAATGCAGTTGTGGTTTTCCCTAAAGGAGATGAGAAAAAGGGAGATCTTGTAAAGGTAAAAGTAACCCACTGTACTTCTGCAACTCTGATAGGAAAAAGAGTATAATAATCTAAAATATATAACATCTTGGAATCATTACAGGCCATAAAACAACGTTTCGGAATTATCGGTAACAATCATTTACTCAATGTAGCCCTGCAAAAGGCAGTACGTGTTGCTCCAACCGACATTTCCGTACTCGTTACAGGAGAAAGTGGTGTTGGAAAAGAGATCATCCCTAAGATCATCCACCAGCTTTCCCACAGAAAACACAATAAATATATTGCTGTAAACTGTGGAGCCATTCCGGAGGGGACTATTGACAGTGAGCTGTTCGGACACGAAAAAGGTTCTTTTACCGGTGCTACGCAAACCAGAAGCGGTTATTTTGAGGTTGCCGACGGAGGTACTATCTTTTTGGATGAAGTTGGAGAATTGCCATTGTCCACACAGGTACGTTTGCTAAGAGTTCTGGAAACCGGAGAATTCTTAAAGGTAGGTTCTTCAAAAGTACAAAAAACAGATGTAAGAATTGTAGCGGCCACTAATGTAAATATGATGAAAGCTATCCAAAAGGGCGAATTCAGGGAAGACCTGTATTACCGTTTAAGTACTGTTGAGATCAACCTTCCCCCGTTAAGAGAAAGGCAGGAAGATATTCACTTGTTATTCAGGAAATTTGCTTCAGATTTCGCCTTAAAATACAAAATGCCCACCATAAAACTTGATGAAAGTGCCATAGAAACTCTGCTCTCCTTTCCCTGGAAAGGAAATATACGTCAGCTCAGGAATATTACTGAACAGATCTCGGTTATAGAACAAACCAGAAATATTAACAGCGATATTTTAAAAACCTACCTGCCAAATTACCACAATAATTTACCTGCAATTGTAAGTGATCAGGCTGCTGCTTCCGATTTTTCCAATGAAAGGGAAATCCTTTACAAAGTGCTTTTTGATATGCGTAACGATATCAATGACCTAAAGATGCTTACACAGGAACTTATCAAAGAAAAAGAGGGCAAACAACCCAAAGAAAATACACAACTACTGATCAATAAGATCTATGGGGATCAAGAGGAAAATTCACAATCCAATGATCTTGAGATCATCTCAAAAGGACAACAAGGAACCTTTACAAACGATTCCATCTCTTCTTTTGAAGATGCAGAAACCGTAGAAGACCCTATTTCGTTACAGGAAAAAGAATATGAAATGATCAAACAATCGCTCGAAAGAAATAATGGCAAAAGAAAACTTGCTGCTAAGGAGCTGGGTATATCCGAAAGAACTCTTTACAGAAAAATTAAACAATATGATTTGTAATTGTAATGCTTTAATTGTTAATTTGTTTAGTTTTAAATCATCCTTTTAAAATATTAAATTGAAAAAGAACTTTATTTTTTTACTGGCATTTAGCTTATTTTTAGCTGTAAGCTGTGGCACTTATTCCTTTACCGGAGGAAGTACAGGCGATGCCAAAACCATACAGATCAACACTTTTCCAAACAATGCGTCATTGGTAGAACCTACTTTAAGTCAGAAATTTACTTTAGCACTTCAAGACCGTTTCCTAAGACAAACCAATCTGACGCAAACTAATTCAGGAGGAGATCTTTTGTTTGAAGGAGAAATTACACAATATTCTATAATACCTGTAACTGCCACTGCACAACAAACTGCAGCTCAAAACCGTTTGACTATTGCAGTAAGAGTACGATTTTACAACAGGCTGGTTGAAGAAGATAATTTTGAACGTACTTTTTCTTTTTACAGCGATTTTGATGCCAATGCCCAGCTTACCGGAAGTGTACTGGAAAATGCTTATTTTGAGATCTTTGAACGAATTACACAGGATATTTTTAACGCTGCGGTAGCCAAATGGTAATAACCCCATGAATCTGATAGAATTTACTAAAATATTACATAACCCTAATCTTCTCAGAACAGACGATTCGGAATCTTTGGAAAATATTATTCAGGAATTTCCTTTTTTTCAGGCAGCCCGGATATTACATCTCTATTCTTTAAAAAAACAGAATAGCTTTAAATACAATACAGCTCTAAAGAAAACAGCTGCTTTTACAACAGACCGCAGTATTCTTTTTGATTTTATCACTTCTGATGATTTTGTCATGGAAAATTATATTGCAAAAAAAGATCAGTCACTAAATAAAAGCGAATCTATTCCTAAAAAAAAGATCACAGAAAATAAAACAAAGGACGATCACCAAAAGGAATCTAAAGAATCCATCCCTGAAAAGGATAAAATATTACCCATAGGAAAACCAATCTCTTTTAAAAGGAATGACAGTTTTTCATTTAACGAATGGCTGAACTTAACCAGTATGACTCCGTTAAGGGAAGAAAAGAAAGTTAAAGACACTGAGGAAGAATCATTAAAAAAAGAGGAGTTGGTAGATCATTTTATCAAAACAAATCCAAAGATAAAACCCTCAAGATTATCAGATGTAACCGATTATTCACAAATCAGTATCGTGGAGAATGAGAACCTGATGACAGAGACTCTGGCCCATGTATATCTGGAACAAAAGAAATACACAAAAGCCATCACAGCTTTTCGTATTTTAAGTTTGAAATATCCAGAAAAAAGTAGTTTCTTTGCAAACCAAATCGAGGAAATAGAAAAATTACAAAAAAATAAATCATAAATTATGTCGTATACTATATTTTTAATTCTGATATTTATTGTAGCGGTATTGCTCATATTGGTAATCATGGTACAAAATCCAAAAGGTGGCGGATTGTCTTCATCGTTTGGCGGAAGCACTCAAACAATGGGAGGTGTTCAGAATACCACCAATTTTTTAGATAAAAGCACCTGGACTCTTGCCACCATCCTACTGGCTTTGATCCTGCTTTCCAATTTCGCAATTCCAAGAAATTATACTGCTGACACAAAATCTGAAACAGAAAACATCGTTAATCAGAGAGATGAGAATTTTGATGCACCTGCAACATTAGACAACACTACAACTCCTGCTGACAGCACAAAATAAAAAATACAATTTCAAATAAAAATGCCAACGTAAATGACACGTTGGCATTTTTTTTTACAATATGTCAGCAAAAACAACTTGGCAAACTATTTGCTTCATTGAATACGAATTTTAATAACATAAAAACAAAAACATAATGAGCAAATTAAATATCACACCTCTTGCCGATAGAGTGGTTATCGAGCCTACAGAAGCCGAAACCCAGACAGCATCAGGTATTTATATTCCTGATTCTGCTAAAGAAAAACCTCAACAAGGAAAAGTTGTTGCCGTTGGTAAAGGTAATGCAGACCAGCCACTGACCGTTAAAGTTGGTGACACTGTTCTTTACGGAAAATTTTCCGGCACCGACCTGAATATCAATGGTAAGGATTTACTTATTATGAGTGAAAACGAAATCCTGGCAATTATTTAATCATTAAAAGTATAAAGTTTAAACAAAAAATTTAAAAGATTATGGCAAAAGAAATAATTTTTGATATAGACTCACGTAACGGTTTAAAACGTGGTGTTGATGCATTGGCCAATGCTGTAAAAGTAACCTTAGGACCAAAAGGTAGAAACGTTGTAATTGGTAAAGCCTTTGGCGGACCACAGGTTACCAAAGATGGTGTATCTGTTGCTAAAGAAATTGAACTGGAAGACGCTCTTGAAAACATGGGGGCTCAAATGGTAAAAGAAGTAGCTTCTAAAACAAGTGATCTTGCCGGTGATGGTACAACTACTGCAACTGTTCTTGCTCAGGCTATTGTAAAAGAAGGTTTAAAGAACGTTACTGCAGGAGCTAATCCTCTGGATCTTAAAAAAGGAATTGACAAAGCAGTTGCAAGTATTCTGGAAGATCTTGAAAAACAATCTGAGATCGTTGGAAACAAGATCGATAAGATCAAGCAGGTTGCTTCCATCTCTGCTAACAATGATGAGTCTGTTGGTGATCTGATCGCCAAAGCATTCGATAAAGTTGGTAAAGAAGGTGTAATTACTGTTGAGGAATCTAAAGGAACTGACACTTACGTGGATATTGTTGAAGGTATGCAGTTTGACAGAGGTTATCTTTCTCCTTATTTTATTACAGATGCTGACAAAATGATTACAGATCTCGAAACTCCGTATATCTTATTGTACGATAAAAAGATCTCTACCATGAAAGATCTTCTACCTGTACTTGAGCCTGTAGCTCAAAGCGGTAGACCTTTATTGATCATCGCAGAAGACGTAGATGGCGAAGCTCTTGCTACTTTGGTAGTAAATAAATTAAGAGGATCTTTAAAAATCGCAGCGGTTAAAGCTCCAGGTTTTGGCGACAGAAGAAAAGCTATGCTGGAAGATATCGCTATTCTTACCGGTGGTACGGTGATCTCAGAAGAAAGAGGATTTACGCTGGAGAACACCACTATTGATATGCTGGGTACTGCCGAAAGAGTAACCATGGACAAAGACAACACAACTGTTGTAAACGGTCATGGTGATGCCGAAGCGATCAAAGCAAGAGTTAACCAGATCAAAGCTCAGATTGAGACTACAACTTCTGATTATGACAAAGAAAAATTACAGGAGCGTCTGGCAAAACTGGCCGGTGGTGTAGCTGTTCTTTATGTTGGTGCTGCCAGTGAGGTAGAAATGAAAGAAAAGAAAGACCGTGTTGATGATGCCCTGCATGCCACCCGTGCTGCCGTTGAAGAAGGTATTGTTGCCGGAGGTGGTGTGGCGTTGATCAGAACTAAACCAATTTTAGATAAGATCAAAACTCTTAATGCTGATGAGGCTACAGGTGTTCAGATCGTGGCTAGAGCTATTGAAGAGCCTTTACGTCAGATCGTTGAGAATGCAGGTAGTGAAGGTTCTGTGGTAGTTGCCAAAGTACTCGATGGTAAAAAAGACTTTGGTTTTAATGCCAAGAATGGTGAATATGTACAGATGTTGAAAGCAGGAATTATCGATCCTAAGAAAGTAACACGTATCGCTATAGAAAATGCAGCTTCAGTTGCAGGTATGATCCTGACCACCGAATGTGCATTGGTTGATATCAAAGAAGAGAATCCGCCAGCAATGCCTCCAATGGGTGGTGGCGGAATGCCCGGAATGATGTAAGAATAACATCCGGTAAATATCAAACAGAAAAGACCACTTTTTAACTTTAAAAAGTGGTCTTTTTTTTATCAATAATTTGCCAAATCTAATAACTTACATTTTTAAAATCTCTTTAAAATCGGATCTGTTCTTATAATCCGGATCGTATTGAACATAGCTTACCCTGTTATCCTTGTCGATTATATAAGTAGCAGGAACCGGGAGCACGCTGTTATTATCATTATACTCGGCTACTTTCTTTGAAATAGCGGGATAATAATTGGGAATATTTTCTTTATTAACATCGTAAGCCACCTTATAATTATTCATTATAGTATTGTCCTGATCATGCAGTATTGAGAATGTGATATTAAGTTTATCGGCCGTTTCCTGTGTCTTTTCATATTTTTCAGGTGTAACCACAATCACAAAATAACCTTTCTTATTAAGATCGTTAAGATTATCCTGTAAAGAAGTAAGGTGTTTCCTGCAATAAGTACACCAGTTTCCCCGATAAAAAACCAACAAAATCTTGTTATTTCTTAAGATCTCTGCTGAATTTATTTCTTTCCCGTTCTGATCTTTTCCGGTAATACCGGGAGCCTGATCGCCAATATTCAAATGTTCATTGTTAATTTGCGCAGACATTGCTATACCGGTTAAC
Source organism: Flavobacteriaceae bacterium (assembly GCA_024762795.1). GTDB lineage: Bacteria > Bacteroidota > Bacteroidia > Flavobacteriales > Flavobacteriaceae > Namhaeicola. Next base: position 33,381 of record JANTGS010000011.1, read on the forward strand.
AGCATACATGTAATAAGTAATTTTTTCATTTTTTAATGTTTTTAGTTTAAGAAATAGACGAGAAAAAAATACTTACTTACAAAGTTTATAAAAATTTATTTATCAAGGGCACCGATCAGGAATTTTTGAAAAGGCAATGCCCGGATATGATAATCCAGAACCCTATCCATCAGATCGTTACCGGTGATTATCTTTGGAGATAAAAAAGCCTGATGATACCATTGTTTATTCATGATCAGAGATTGTTCCTCTGCTGCTAGCCTGAATTCTTTAGGAATTCTTTTATTCTTAGCCCCCTTGATCTCACCGAATTTTTTAACAAAATCTTTATCTGTAATGATCTTCTGAAATTGTTCGGGATATTTCATAATTTGATGTCTGATCTTTTGAATCTGATTTGTATCAGCCATATAGATCCCTCCAAATATTGCCAGATGCTCGGGACTTAGCTCAATATACAAACCGGGATAAGATTTATCCTTTCTCCCCATCTTCGAAATGATTGCAGAATTATTAATCTTATACGGAGTTTTATCCTTTGAAAAACGTATATCTCTGTTGATCCTGAATATGGCATCCTTTGCTTCTATCTGCACTCCTTTATCCAGTTTTGAAACCTCATTGATCAGGTCAGAAATAAAAATCTTAAAAGGCTCTCTCACCACCGTTTCATAACGCTTCCGGTTTAGGTCAAACCATCCTTTATGATTATGGGCGGCCAATTCTTTAAAAAATTCTAAATAATCCTTGGTAAAATACTTCATAGGTTTAGTTTTGTAGCTCAAGTTACAAAAAAACCTCTATTTAAAAGTATAACTTAACTGTAACATCACATTCCTGCCTGGCATAGGCACAAGACTGGTTTCTGTATATTCTTCATCAAAGAGATTGCTAAAAGAAGCAGACAGTTTAAAAGCTCTATATTTTGCAGTGAGTCTGAGGTCAAAAACCTGATAGGAATAATCATCAGTGCGCTTAACAAACCTGTAGGCTAACGTTTGGGTTAGAAAACTGACAAACTGAGAATCCAATCCGACTACAAATTGGTGTTTTATCGAATTTAAACTGTATTTCGAAAAATTGTAATTGTTTTTCTCAAGATCATCATTTAAAAAAGTATATCCCATGTTTATCTTTTGACCAAAACCATTAATATTAAAACTGTATTTTACTGAGGTTTCTATCCCAGTAGTATTCACATTCTGAATATTTTCAGCTCTCCAGCGATCATCCTCATTGTCTTTAACATAATCAATAAGATCATAAGCATTCCGATTAAAAATTACCAGATCGGTTTGCCATTGCTTTTCTAAAAATCTTAATCCAAGCTCTCCCGAGAATGCTCTTTCCGGTTGCAGATCAATATTTCCAAGAGTAGTAGGACTTTCATAGTAAAGATCGGTATAAGTAGGAATACGGTATGTATACCCTAAATTACCAAAAACTCTAACTTTTTTATTTAACTGATAGCCCAGATCTATCCCGGGAAAAGCCTTAAAACCAAAATCGGAAAAATAGGTAATTGCCAGCCCCGGAGTTACATCTGCTTTCTCATTAAAGAAAAGAAAACGATGCTCCAAAAATCCGGTAAACATCATTCTTTCATGATCACCAAGATTATTGCTCGTTATAAAAACCTTTGCCAGTTCTACTCCAAAACCTGTTTCTCCCCAATCAGATCTATAACTCATATCAGCAGAGCCCCCTACTTTGTTGGTGATATGTAAATTTCTGTAAATTTCGGGCTTCCCACGAACAAATTCATACATATCCTGCCCCCTTTTCCAGTATATTCTGGGGATAATTTTTAAATCTTTAAATTGATAACTACTGGTTATACCTATAAGACTTGACTGTGTTTCTTCATATTGATCTTTAAATTGAGGGCTCGCATAAAAGCCATTGGCCCCGAATTTCCTTTCCATAAAAGTGGCCAGAATTGTATAATTATTCTTTGAAGTTGAAAACCTGCTCTTATAAAAAATATTCTGATTCTTAAAATCGGTATTATAACGGTATCCCTCCGAGGTGTTTTTTGAATAATGCAATTGATGAGTTGAATGTTTTCCCTTTACCGACCCGGTAAGTTCAAAATTCTTTGTATTGTACGAACCATAACCTATCTTTCCTTTTACAGCATTCCTCACTTTGTTCTTGGTAACAATATTAATTGCTCCCGTAAAGGCATTCTGTCCATAAATTCTTGCTGCAGGACCTTTAATGACTTCAATTCTTTTAATGTTTTCCACAGGGATCATCATATTCATCGTATGATGTCCCGATTGAGGATTTTCCGTTTTAAATCCGTCAACCAGCACCAGTGTTTGTTCAAAACTACCTCCTCTGATATAAAGATCTGCCTGCATTCCATCGGCACCTCTTCGCCTGATATCAACCCCGTTAAAATTCTGAAGTATATCGGTAAGAGTTCTTGCAGGCATTTTTTTTAGTTCTTCAGCTGAAATAACTTTAACAGATCTGCTGTTCTCTCTGAATAATAGATCTATCCTGCCTGTTTTAAGCACAATCTCATCCAGTTTCTGAATTTTAGTTTCCTGAGCTGATATAGTTTGATTGAGAATAAAAAAAAGAAAAAAGATAGAAAAGGTCTTATGCATTGCTCATAAAATTAAACCCGCTAAAATATAGAAATATAGTCAATAGAGTTATAAAAATTTATGCTTTTAACAAGGGCTTCTTAAATCTGTGATAGATAACAGAATGTATAGTAAGAAAGCTAAGAAACACTCCCAAATAGGTATAAAAAAGTGCCTGCATAACAGAAACACCAAAGATTCCTGTATAAAATGTACCATAGATCAGTAAAAATTCAGTAAGCGTAAAGAAGATTGCATAAGGAACAAAATAATTTCCGTTAAGTCTGATCGATCTCATCATCCAGATAAAAGGTGCAAAAACCCCTAAAAATAAAAAGTGAAGCCAGGCTATTAAAATCATCCTGTGCTTAACAACCAGATCAGAAAAATAGGGAAAAGAGCCTAAAATATTCAGGACAAAGACCATTAAAAGTACAAAATAAAAGAACCTGTATTGAAAAGCCTGTTCTCTAAACTTAACGTAAAATGTGATGTATACCATAAACAACAAAGCTGATGCCAAACCTCCAATAAGATTTAAGGCAGGATGATCAAAACTAAAATCGAGCGAATGCACATATAACAATATCAGCGAAACTGTGATAATTTTGATTTGCTTTATTTCAGGAATGATATTTGTTCTCTTAAAGAATAAGCTCAGTAGCCATATAAAGTAAATACCTAAAAACTGAAAATGCAGATAAAAAAATACCGCCTGCTGATACCATGGAGAGGATTTCAATCCCATAACTGATAAAGGACCAAGAATATAGGGTCCGAGTGAGGATAGAAAATGAAAAATGATCCCTGCTTTGATCATGATTAATAACTTCCTGTTTCCCTCCAGACGTTTCCATAACCTGATCAAAATTATATAACTGGTCCAGAGATGAAAAGTGGAAAATAAAATTGAATAAAAGCCATAACCCTGATAGAGAAAAGCAATCATCATCAGCAGAACAAATACCTGTAACGCAATAAAATATCTTTTAGATAAAAGGTCAAAGCCTGAAGTGAAATTTTGCCAGACCAGAAGCAGTAAGGCATTAAAGATAAAGCCCAGCATCATCAAATGCGAGTGGGCATGCAATATAAAATTAAAGTTTAAGGGCAACTGACCTCCGGTAAAGAAATACCTCATCCAGAGCCCTAATAAAGCTCCGAGAACTCCAAAAAGAAGAGGATAACGTAATTCTTTAATGCTAACCATTATCGTATTTAAATAAAAAACGCTGAACAGGGTTCAACGTTTTATAAATTTAAGCTTCTCCGGTTGGCCCGAAGTTTAAAGGTATAGAGGGTTGATCGTAATCTTTGATCTCTCCGTGTGCTTTTTCAAACCGGTGAACATTCTCAGTAAGTGCTTTCATCAGCCGTTTGGCATGCTGTGGTGTCAGGATTATTCTCGACTTCACTTTGGCTTTAGGCGTTCCCGGCATTATATTGATAAAATCAACAATAAATTCAGAGACAGAGTGATTGATGATCGCCAGATTGGAATAAGTACCTTCTGCTATATTTTCATCCAGCTGAATATCCAGCTGATTTTTATTTTCTTCTTTACTCATATCAAAAAAATTTATGGCCTTAGATAAACTCCGGCCTTTAAATTATATGATCTCTTCTTCTAATAACGGATCAATGGTAATATCATCAATACTTCCCACAATGATATTGTCGTAATCTCTCATACCGGTACCGGCAGGAATTCGTTTACCAACAATCACATTTTCTTTCAATCCTTTCAGATAATCTTCTTTACCGCTAACAGCTGCTTCATTCAGTACTTTAGTAGTTTCCTGGAAGGAAGCTGCAGAGATAAATGATTTTGTTTGAAGTGATGCTCTGGTAATACCCTGAAGAATTGGTTCTGCCGTAGCAGGAACTGTATCTCTGGCCTCAACCAGTTGTTTATCGTTTCTACGCAGATTTGAATTCTCATCGCGCAGTTCACGTACACTAACGATCTGGCCAGGTTTAAGGATCTCAGAATCTCCTGCATCCTCAACTACTTTCAGTCCGTAGATATTGTCGTTAACCTCTATAAAGTCATTCTTATGGATCAACTGATCCTCAAGGAAATTAGTATCTCCTGCATCTACAATTCTTACCTTACGCATCATCTGACGAACAATCACCTCAAAGTGTTTATCGTTGATCTTTACCCCCTGTAAACGGTAAACCTCCTGAATTTCGTTTACAAGATATTCCTGTACTTTGGCTGGACCCTGAATATTCAAAATATCGGCCGGTGTAACGGAACCATCAGATAAAGGCATACCTGCTCTCACGAAATCGTTTTCCTGAACCAAGATCTGGTTAGAAAGTTTGATCAGGTATTTCTTGATATCCCCTAATTTGGATTCGACTATGATCTCACGGTTACCACGTTTGATCTTACCAAATGAAACAACACCATCAATTTCAGAAACAACTGCCGGGTTAGAAGGATTACGTGCTTCGAACAATTCTGTTACCCTTGGCAGACCACCTGTAATATCACCTGCTTTACCGGTTTTACGTGGTATCTTAACAAGGATCTTACCTGCTTCTATTTCTTCTCCGTCTTCAACCAATAAGTGAGCTCCCACCGGTAAACTGTAAGAATGCAGAGTTTCACCCGCTTTGTTCTTGATCAACAGCGTTGGAGCAATCTTTTTCTTCTTGGATTCAGAAATAACTTTTTCTTTAAATCCAGTTTGCTCATCCATTTCAACCTGGAAAGTAACTCCTTCCTCAATATCTTCAAACTCTGTAAATCCTCCGGATTCAGAAACAATCACAGCGTTATATGGATCCCACTGACAAATTACTTCTCCTTTTTTGATATTGGTCTTGTCTTTAACAAAGATATGTGAACCGTAAGGAATATTATTTGTACTTAAAGCGATACCTGTTTTTTCATCTATAATCTTGATCTCAGTTGTTCTTGACAGCACAATATCAACCTCATTTCCTTCAGTATCATTTCCTTTAATGGTTTTCAGATCTTCAATTGCAATTTTACCTTCAAAATTAGCCGTCATTTTATTCTCCTCAGAAATGTTACCTGCAATACCTCCTACGTGGAAGGTTCTTAAGGTTAACTGTGTACCCGGTTCTCCAATAGACTGTGCCGCAGTAACACCTACAGCTTCCCCTTTCTGAACCATCTTATTGGTAGAAAGATTCGCACCATAACATTTTGAACAGATACCTCTTTTTGCCTCACAGGTTAATGCTGATCTAACTTCAACAGATTCAATTGGTGAATTGTCAATGACCTCAGCTATTTCTTCTGTGATAACTTCTCCTGATTTTACCAGTAATTCTTCATTCGTAGGATTGTAAACATCATGTAGCGAAACCCTTCCCAATATTCTTTCTCCCAGGCTTTCTACAATCTCATCATTTTTCTTTAGAGGGAATACTTCAAGGCCTCTTAAAGTACCACAATCTTCCTCATTAACAATTACATCCTGTGCCACATCAACCAAACGACGTGTTAAATATCCGGCATCGGCTGTTTTTAAGGCTGTATCCGCAAGACCTTTACGGGCACCGTGTGTAGAAATAAAGTATTCAAGAATTGATAATCCTTCCTTAAAGTTAGATAGGATCGGGTTCTCGATAATTTCCCCTCCACCTGCAGTAGATTTCTTAGGCTTGGCCATTAATCCACGCATACCGGTCAACTGACGGATCTGTTCTTTAGATCCCCTCGCACCGGAATCAAGCATCATAAATACCGAGTTAAAGCCCTGTTTATCTTCTCGAAGACGTTTCATAGACAACTCAGTTAATCTGTTATTGGTTGAACTCCATACATCGATCACCTGATTGTAACGTTCTTTATTGGTAAGCATACCCATGTTATAACTCGAAATGATGGAGTCAACGTGAGTATTGGCTTCTTTGATCATATCATATTTTTCCTTAGGAATAATGATATCCCCAAGACTGAATGATAATCCACCCTGGAAAGCGAATTTATAACCCATGTTCTTGATTGCATCAAGGAATTTACCTGTTTCAGGCACATTGGTTACTTTTAAAACATTTCCAATAATATCACGCAATGATCTTTTGGTAAGCACCTCGTTGATATATCCTGCTTCTTTAGGAACAACCTCATTAAAGAGCACTCTACCAACGGTAGTGTCAATAATCTTCATTACTGAATTACCTTCTTCATCAAGGTCTCTTGCACGTACTTTTACCGCTGCATTCAGATCAACTTTTTGTTCGTTAAAAGCAATTTTCACTTCCTCTAAAGAATAAAAAGTAGTTCCTTCTCCTTTTACTTTGTGATCCGGAGTAGATTTACGCAGTTTGGTCATATAATACAAACCTAAAACCATATCCTGAGAAGGTACGGTGATCGGAGATCCGTTAGCCGGATTCAGAATATTATGTGATGCCAGCATCAGTAACTGAGCTTCAAGGATTGCTTCAGGACCTAAAGGCAGGTGTACCGCCATCTGGTCACCATCGAAATCCGCGTTAAAAGCCGTACATACCAATGGGTGTAACTGAATTGCTTTTCCTTCGATCAGTTTCGGCTGGAAGGCCTGAATACCCAAACGGTGCAAGGTTGGTGCACGGTTAAGTAATACAGGATGACCTTTTAATACATTTTCCAGAATATCCCAAACTACCGGTTCTCTTCTGTCAATAATTTTTTTGGCAGATTTTACTGTTTTTACAATACCTCTTTCTATCAGTTTCCTGATGATGAATGGTTTGTAAAGTTCAGCAGCCATATCTTTTGGCAATCCACACTCATATAATTTTAATTCCGGACCAACAACAATTACCGAACGTGCAGAATAATCAACACGTTTACCTAATAAGTTCTGTCGGAAACGCCCTTGTTTTCCCTTTAGGGAATCTGATAAGGATTTTAAAGGACGGTTAGATTCGGTTTTTACAGCAGAAGATTTACGAGTATTGTCAAATAACGAATCTACTGATTCCTGAAGCATACGTTTTTCGTTTCTCAGGATCACTTCTGGAGCTTTGATCTCCATCAGTCTTTTCAAACGATTGTTTCTGATGATTACTCTTCTGTACAAATCGTTCAGATCCGAAGTAGCAAATCTACCTCCATCCAGGGGTACCAAAGGGCGTAATTCCGGTGGAATTACCGGCACCACTTTCATGATCATCCATTCCGGCTTGTTTTCTTTTCTTGTATTGGCATCACGGAAAGCTTCTACAACGTTCAAACGTTTTAAAGCCTCCATTTTACGCTGCTTTGAAGTTTCGGTATTAGCTTTGTGTCTTAACTGATAAGACAAATCGTCAAGGTCTATACGCTCCAAAAGATCGATCAGACATTCAGCCCCCATTTTGGCGATAAACTTGTCAGGATCAGAATCTTCAAGATATTGATTTTCCTGAGGAAGTGTTTCCAGAATATCGAGATATTCTTCTTCTGTAAGGAAATCCATTTTTTGAAGAGGTTCACCTTCAATGTTTTTTGCAATACCGGGTTGAATTACTACATAACGTTCGTAGTAAATGATCATATCCAGTTTTTTGGAAGGTAATCCTAACAAATAACCAATCTTGTTGGGTAATGATCTGAAATACCAGATATGAGCTACAGGAACTACCAGATTGATATGGCCTACCCTGTCTCTTCTTACTTTTTTCTCCGTTACTTCAACTCCACAACGATCGCATATAATTCCTTTATAACGGATTCTTTTATATTTACCGCAGGCACATTCATAATCTTTTACAGGACCAAAAATACGTTCACAAAACAAACCATCCCTTTCTGGTTTGTGCGTACGGTAATTAATGGTCTCCGGTTTTAACACCTCTCCTCTGGAAGCTTCCAGAATAGTTTCGGGAGATGATAAACCAATAGTGATCTTATTGAACTTCTTTACGGTGTATTTATCTTTTTGTCTTGCCATGATAATATGGGAAAGAATTTAAAAATTAAAATTTTATATAGAGGGTAAAGTACTTTTCACCACCTTACCCGTTTTATACTTGTTACTCTTCTAACCTTACGTCAAGCCCTAAACCTTTCAGTTCATGCATCAGTACATTGAATGATTCCGGCAGACCCGGTTCTGGCATTACATCACCTTTCACAATTGCTTCGTAGGTTTTGGCTCTACCCATAACATCATCCGATTTTACGGTAAGAATTTCTCTCAATGTGGCAGAAGCCCCATAGGCTTCAAGCGCCCAAACCTCCATTTCACCAAATCGCTGTCCTCCAAATTGAGCTTTACCACCCAATGGCTGTTGAGTAATTAATGAATAGGGACCGATAGATCTTGCGTGCATCTTATCATCGATCATATGACCCAGTTTGATCATGTAGATCACACCAACCGTTGCCGGCTGATCAAAGCGTTTTCCGGTTCCACCATCATACAGATAAGTATGTCCGAATTCCGGAACTCCGGCTTCCTGAGTCAGCTCAGTAATTTCTTCCAGTGAAGCTCCGTCAAAGATCGGCGTAGCATATTTTTCACCTAAGTTCATACCTGCCCAACCCAATACTGTTTCGTAGATTTGACCGATGTTCATACGCGATGGTACCCCAAGTGGGTTCAACACGATATCAACCGGAGTCCCATCTTCAAGGAAAGGCATATCTTCCTGACGAACAATTCTGGCTACAATACCTTTATTACCGTGACGACCGGCCATCTTATCCCCTACTTTCAATTTACGTTTCTTAGCTACGTAGATCTTAGCAAGTTTCAGAATTCCTTTTGGAAGTTCATCACCTACACTGATTGCAAATTTTTGCCTTCTCAGATTACCCTGAAGATCGCTTAATTTGATCTTATAGTTATGAATCAACTGATTTACCAGTTGGTTCAGGTCATTATCGGTAGTCCATACCCCTTTGGTCAGATGTTCAAAATCAGATACAGAATTTAACATCTTCAAGGTAAATTTCTTTCCTTTTGGAAGAATTTCCTCTCCGAGGTCATTTTTCACTCCCTGAGAAGTTTTACCATTGATCAGTGTAAATAATTTCTCAACCAGATGTCCTTTTAACTTTTCATATTTGATACTGAACTCGGTTTCAAGTCGTGCCAGTTCTTCTTTCTCTTTTACACGTTGTGCTTTATCCTTAATAGTTCTTTTGAACAATTTTTTATCGATAACCACACCATTCAATGAAGGAGAAGCTTTTAACGAAGCATCTTTTACATCTCCTGCGTTATCACCAAAAATAGCACGTAATAATTTTTCTTCAGGAGTAGGATCTGATTCACCTTTAGGTGTAATCTTACCGATCAGAATATCTCCGGGTTTGATCTCAGCACCAATTCTGATCATACCATTTTCATCGAGATCTTTGGTAGCTTCTTCACTAACATTTGGAATATCTGCTGTAAGTTCTTCAGCACCTAATTTAGTATCTCTTACCTCCAGAGAATACTCATCGATATGGATGGAAGTAAAGATATCTTCTCTTACCACTTTTTCCGAGATCACGATCGCATCCTCAAAATTATACCCTTTCCATGGCATAAACGCTACTTTCATATTTCTTCCCAGGGCTAATTCTCCTTTTTGGGTAGCATAACCTTCACAAAGAACCTGACCCTCGCTTACTCTGTCTCCCTTCTTAACGATCGGATGCAGGTTAATGGTAGTTCCCTGGTTGGTTTTTCTAAATTTTATCAGATTATAAGTTTTTATATCATCTTCAAAACTTACAATTTTTTCATTTTCAGTTCTTTTATATTCGATCTGGATCTTATCGGAATCTACATAAGTTACCACACCATCACCTTCAGCGTTGATCAGAATACGAGAGTCTTTTGCTACTCTTCTTTCAAGACCTGTACCCACAATTGGAGATTCAGGTTTCATCAGCGGAACTGCCTGACGCATCATGTTAGATCCCATCAATGCACGGTTCGCATCATCATGTTCCAGGAAAGGAATCAATGATGCAGAGATCGATGCAATCTGGTTTGGTGCCACATCCATATAATTGATCTCTTTACTCGATACGATTGGGAAATCACCTTCTTCACGGGCAACTACTTTTTCCAGTTCGATATTTCCTTCAGCATCCAGATCAAGATTAGACTGGGCGATTTTCATATCCTCTTCTTCTTCAGCACTCAGGTAAACCGGATCATTTTGCAGATCCACCTTACCATCGTCAACTTTACGATAGGGTGTTTCAATAAATCCTAAGGAATTTACTTTGGCATAAACCGACAAAGAAGAGATCAAACCAATATTTGGCCCTTCTGGAGTTTCAATAGGACAAAGACGGCCATAGTGTGTAAAGTGTACGTCCCTCACCTCGAAACCGGCTCTTTCACGTGAAAGACCTCCGGGTCCTAAGGCAGATAATCTACGTTTGTGTGTGATCTCAGCAAGTGGATTGGTTTGATCCATAAACTGAGACAGCTGGTTAGTTCCAAAGAACGAATTGATCACAGAAGATAAGGTTTTCGCATTGATCAGATCAATAGGCGTAAACACCTCATTATCACGAACATTCATTCTTTCACGAATGGTCCTGGCCATACGGGCCAAACCAACACCAAACTGTCCGGCCAATTGCTCCCCTACGGTTCTTACACGACGGTTTGACAGGTGGTCGATATCATCTACTTCTGCTTTTGAATTTACCAGATTAATCAGGTTCTTCACAATGGTAATGATATCAAGCTTGGTTAAAACCTTTTCTTCAATACTAATATCCAGGCCTAATTTTTTATTCATTCTGTAACGCCCAACTTCTCCAAGATTGTAACGTTGATCAGAAAAGAATAATTTATTGATCACACCTTTTGCAGTTTCATAATCCGGCGGTTCCGCATTACGCAACTGACGGTAAATATGCTCTACAGCTTCTTTTTCAGAGTTTGTAGGGTCTTTTTGCAAGGTATTGTGAATAATTGCATAATCACCGGTTTCATTCCCTTCTTTATGCAGCAAGATGGTTTTTGCACCCGATTCAATGATTTCTTCAATATGTTCTTTCTCAAGTACAGTATCTCTGTCGAGTACGATCTCGTTTCTTTCAATAGAGATCACCTCACCTGTATCTTCATCAACAAAGTCTTCAAACCATGATTTCAGCACCCTTGCTGCCAGTTTACGGCCCATCACTTTTTTGAGTCCGCTTTTAGATACTTTCACTTCTTCCGCAAGGTCGAAGATCTCAAGAATATCTTTATCCCTTTCAAAACCTATAGCTCTGAACAGCGTAGTTACGGGTAATTTTTTCTTTCTGTCAATATAGGCATACATTACCTGATTGATATCTGTTGCGAACTCTATCCAGGATCCTTTAAAAGGAATTACCCTGGCTGAGTACAACTTGGTTCCATTTGCATGGAAAGATTGTCCGAAGAATACACCGGGAGAGCGGTGCAACTGTGATACGACAACTCTTTCGGCACCATTGATGATAAAAGTACCGCTATTGGTCATATAAGGAATGGTTCCCAGATACACATCCTGAACGATAGTTTCAAAATCCTCGTGTTCCGGATCGGTACAATATAATTTTAAACGTGCTTTTAAAGGAACACTGTATGTTAACCCTCTTTCTATACATTCCTGAATGCTATATCGAGGTGGGTCAACGAAATAATCTAAAAATTCTAGAACAAAATTGTTTCTTGTATCGGTAATAGGAAAATTATCCATAAAGGTTTTAAATAAACCTTCTTCTATTCTTTCATCAGATTTAGTTTCTAACTGAAAGAAATCCTGAAATGATTTAATTTGGATATCCAGGAAATCAGGATAATTTATGAAAAATTTTGTTGATGCGAAGTTTTTTCTTTGGTTATTTAGTTTCGTTGCCAATGGAGAAAAATTTAAATTAAAAAATAAGAACGAATATATATGCAAAATGGTCTAGGCAATAGAGAGATTCCCCTAATTGCCTAAACCTTAAATATTTGGTAAAGTAAAAACTTATTTAAGTTCTACTTCGGCTCCAGCTTCTTCTAATGATTTTTTAAGACCTTCAGCTTCGTCTTTAGAAATTCCTTCTTTGATTGGTGCAGGGGCACTGTCAACAATACCTTTTGCTTCTTTTAATCCTAAACCTGTTAATTCTTTAACCAGTTTAACAACTGCCAGTTTAGACTGACCTGCTGCTGTAAGGATTACATCAAATTCAGTTTTTTCTTCTGCTGCTTCTTCACCACCAGCTGCCGGACCTGCAACTGCAACTGCTGCTGCTGCTGGTTCAATACCGTATTCTTCTTTTAAAATAACAGCTAATTCATTAACTTCTTTTACTGTTAAGTTAACTAACTGTTCTGCGAATTCTTTTAAATCTGCCATTTTTCTTTAGTTTTAAAATATTATAATATTAGTTATTAGTGTGTGTTTTATTCTTTTTCAGATAAAGTTTCTAAAATACCGCTCAGTTTATTTCCTCCTGACTTCAATGCTGAAATAACATTTTTAGCAGGCGATTGCAACAATCCGATGATATCTCCAATCAACTCTTCTCTTGACTTGATGTTTACTAGGGAGTCCAGTTGATCATCACCAATATAAATTGCCTGTTCAACAAAAGCTCCTTTGAGAATTGGTTTTTTAGATTTTTTTCTAAATTCTTTAATTACTTTAGCAGGAGCATTTCCTGTTTCAGAAAGCATTAAAGAAGTATTACCTTTCAACACTTCAGGTAATTCACCAAATTCTTTATCTGATTTTTCCATTGCTTTTTCAAGCAAGGTATTTTTTACAACTGCCAGTTTTACGTTAGCTTTAAAACAAGCTCTGCGTAAATTAGAAGTAAGGGTTGCATCCAGACCGGAAATATCGGCCAGATAAATAACGCTACTTTCTGTTAACGTACCAGTTAAGTCTTCTATCACTTGTGCTTTTTCTTCTCTTGTCATAATATAAAAGTTTTAACTGATTAAACAGATTTAGTATCTACTTCAACTCCAGGACTCATAGTACTTGAAAGAAATATACTCTTTATATAAGTTCCTTTAACAGTTGCAGGTTTCAATTTTAATAAAGCATTTAAGATCTCATTTGCATTTTCAGCTATCTTATCAGCATCAAAAGAAGCTTTTCCTATTGAAGCATGAACAATACCTGTCTTATCTACTTTAAAGTCAATTTTACCACCTTTAACATCTTTTACAGCTTTAGCAACATCCATGGTTACAGTACCGGTCTTTGGGTTTGGCATTAAGCCTCTCGGACCTAATATTCTACCTAAGGGGCCCAATTTACCCATAACACTTGGCATAGTTACTATCACATCAACATCAGTCCATCCACCTTTAATTTTCTGGATGTATTCATCTAATCCCACGTAATCAGCGCCGGCTTCTTTTGCATCAGCTTCCTTATCAGGAGTTACAATTGCAAGAACTTTTACATTCTTTCCGGTTCCATTAGGAAGTGTAACAACACCTCTAACCATTTGATTTGCTTTACGGGGGTCAACACCTAAACGCACTGCAATATCTACACTTGCATCAAAATTTACGTTGGTGATCTCCTTAATCAAAGCAGAAGCATCTTTTAATGAATATGCAACATTAGCATCAAATTTAGCTTTTGCCTCTTTTTGTTTTTTTGTTAATCTTGCCATCTTATCCTTTTTTAACAGGAGCTTCTCCCTTTACTTTAATTCCCATAGAACGTGCTGTTCCTGCGATCATCAACATTGCTGATTCTACCTCAAATGCATTTAAATCCTGCATTTTACTCTCAGCTATTGTTCTTATCTGATCCCAAGTAACTGTAGCCACTCTCTTTCTGTTAGGCTCTCCTGAACCTTTCTTTGCTTTTGCTGCTTCTAGTAATTGAACAGCCGCTGGTGGAGTTTTTACAACAAAGTCGAAAGATTTATCTTTGTAAACATTAATTACAACGGGTAAAATCTTTCCGGCTTTATCCTGGGTTCTTGCATTAAATTGCTTACAGAACTCCATGATGTTAACTCCGGCAGCACCTAAAGCTGGTCCTACAGGTGGTGAAGGATTCGCTGCTCCTCCACGTACTTGTAATTTAACTACTTTACTTACTTCTTTTGCCATTTTTTAAATCATAGTTTAGGATAAACAAATTTGGAAGCTAAGTTTATCTGTGTTTGCGTAACAGTTATGATATTTTCTCAACCTGCATATAGTTCAGTTCCAGAGGGGTTTTCCTTCCGAAGATCTTCACCATAACTTCAAGTTTTCTTTTTTCTTCATTTATATTTTCAATAACACCATCAAATCCGTTAAAAGGCCCGTCGATAACTTTTACGGTTTCTCCTTTAATGAATGGAATGACAACATTTTCATTTTGAACTGCTAGTTCATCAACAGTACCCAACATTCTGTTAACTTCTGATTTTCTTAAAGGAACAGGATCACCTCCTTTAGTTTCACCTAAAAATCCGATAACTCCGGTAACCGATTTGATCACGTGAGGTACTTCTCCACTAAGATTGGCTTCTACCATGATATATCCGGGAAAGTAAACTTTTTCCTTATGGTATTTTTTACCATTTCTTACCTGGATCACTTTTTCTGTGGGTACCAATACCTGTTTTACATAGTCTGATAAACCCAAACGAGCTATTTCATTCTCAATATAGGTTTTGATTTTGTTTTCCTGACCGCCTATTGCTCTAACGGCATACCATTTCATTTGTATATCAGACATTTTGAGAGATATTAATTAGTTAAAAAGATTAAAATATTTATCTAATCCGAACTGGAAGAATTTATCCACAAAGAATATCGCTATTGCGAAGATGATGGTAAACACAGCAACAACAACTGTTGTTTTTTGTGCTTCAGGCCAGGGCATCCAGGTAACATTAGTATTTAACTCTTTAAATGAATCTTTAATATAATTTACTATACTCATCTTTTATCATTTATGCACGGGTGGAGAGGCTCGAACTCCCGACACCTGGTTTTGGAGACCAGTGCTCTACCAACTGAGCTACACCCGTATTAATTAATTCTGCATTATTTTTAAATCTCTGTGTTTAAACAGAATTATAATGAAGAATAAATCTTGAAATTCTATTAGGAATTTTAACAGGATTTTAAGAAAAATCAATGCATTTTTTAAGTCAATAAAGGTATCCGTCATAGAAGACGGACACCTTTTAAAGCTTAAATATTTTGAACATTTATTAGTCTAAAATCTCAGTTACCTGACCAGCTCCAACAGTTCTACCGCCTTCACGGATGGCAAAACGCAATCCAATGTTCAGTGCAATTGGCTGATGCAGATCAACAGTAATAGTTAAGTTATCACCTGGCATTACCATCTCAACTCCGTCAGGCAAATTGATAGTACCTGTAACGTCAGTAGTTCTTACATAGAACTGTGGACGATAGTTTTTGTGGAATGGAGTATGACGACCACCTTCTTCTTTTTTAAGGATATATACCTCGGCTTTGAATTTAGCGTGTGGTGTAATTGAACCTGGTTTACAGATTACCATACCTCTTTTGATCTCATTCTTGTCGATACCTCTTAATAAAAGTCCAACATTATCACCGGCTTCTCCTCTGTCAAGGATTTTACGGAACATCTCAACTCCTGTAATTACTGAAGTCAATTTTTCAGCTCCCATACCAATGATCTCAACGGGATCTCCAGTGTTAGCGATACCTGTTTCAATTCTACCGGTTGCAACAGTACCACGACCTGTAATTGAGAATACATCTTCAACGGGCATTAAGAAATCCTTATCAACATCTCTCTTAGGTAATTCGATCCAGTTATCAACAGCATCCATCAATTCCATGATTCCACCAACCCATTTTTCTTCACCGTTCAATGCACCTAATGCAGAACCTTGAATAACAGGAGTGTTATCACCATCATACTCATAGAAAGAAAGAAGATCTCTAACTTCCATATCAACCAGTTCTAATAATTCCTCATCATCTACCATGTCAACTTTATTCATGAAAACAACTAATCTAGGAATACCAACCTGGCGACCCAATAATATGTGTTCACGAGTTTGTGGCATCGGACCATCAGTTGCAGCAACAACAAGAATAGCACCGTCCATCTGAGCAGCACCAGTTACCATGTTCTTTACATAATCCGCGTGACCCGGACAGTCAACGTGAGCATAGTGACGGTTTGCAGTCTGATATTCAACGTGTGCAGTATTAATTGTAATACCTCTTTCTTTTTCTTCAGGAGCATTATCAATTTGATCAAAATCTTTAATTTCAGAAAGACCTTTTTCTGCTAATACTTTAGTAATAGCAGCAGTTAAAGTTGTTTTACCGTGATCAACGTGTCCAATTGTACCAATATTCAGGTGCGGTTTGGAACGATCAAAAGTTTCTTTTGCCATGATTGTTTAAATTTATGTCTTAGTTATATAATTGTGTTATTATTCTTTGAAGTTTCAATATTTTTTACATCTTTGTAAAAAAAATCTTCAAGTATTTTTAACTTTGAGCCAATGACGGGATTTGAACCCGTGACCTCTTCCTTACCAAGGAAACGCTCTACCCCTGAGCTACACCGGCCTTATCTTGGCTACCGGTTTTTGTTTGAAACGGATTAATTCGCCAAATGATTCCTGTCTTTACCTCTTTTTAATAAAAGATAAAAAATGAGCGGGAGACCGGGCTCGAACCGGCGACAATCAGCTTGGAAGGCTGAAGCTCTACCAACTGAGCTACTCCCGCTTGTAATTTGAAAATAAAAATGTGGGGAGAGCAGGATTCGAACCTACGAAGGCGAATGCCAACAGAGTTACAGTCTGTCCTCGTTGACCGCTTGAGTATCTCCCCGGTATTTTTATTTTTCTTTCAAAGAACGAGCCGATAGAGGGACTCGAACCCACGACCTGCTGATTACAAATCAGCTGCTCTAGCCAGCTGAGCTACATCGGCTTATTGTTTTATTTTTTAAATGGTATTTAAAACTTAAATCCATAAAAAAACAAACCGCTTTTTCTAACGGTTTGCAAATGTATAAAGTTTTATTTTTTCTACAAAACTTTTTTTATTTATTTTTTTAAAATTTTATGCCCTC
>JANTGS010000012.1 GCA_024762795.1 Flavobacteriaceae bacterium
TCCAGCCATTTGTAATGTACTTTAAAGAATAATTTCTCAAAACCCACCGGCAAAGTACTGAATTCACCAAAACCATCCCCTAAAGTTAAATGCGGATCCTGTTGTTTTTCACGATATCCTGTTCTAATCCTGAAACCAAAAGAAGCCCAATCATTATACTTATAATTCATACCAAACCTGGATCGATATCTCAATCTGGATCGATCATCACGATAAGTACCATCACTTTTACGTGAATTCCAGTCTTGCTCTACCCTAAAACGAAAATCTCCCGTAAAGCTCAATCTCCTGGGTAAATTGTCTTTTTGAGCATAGAAAATTACCGGATTCAGAAATAAAAAAAATAAAAAATAACTTTTAAAATCCATTCTATAAAAAACTGATTTCATTGAACGCTTAAATGTAAGACCAGAATCAGAATTTTTTACTGATTAAAATCATCTTTAAAAATTAGTAAAACATATAAAAGCAATCTTATCTTTTTAGTATATTTGTCGTCTCAAATCTGAATCGTATGAGTTTACAAAAAGAATTGATGGAGCAGATAAAAACTGCAATGAAGGCTAAAGATACCGTTTCGCTGGAAGCTTTACGCGCTTTGAAATCGGCATTTTTACTAGCAAATACAAGTGGAGGAGATGTTGAGCTAAGTAAAGAAGATGAGATTAAAATAGTACAAAAGCTTGTAAAACAGAGAAAAGACAGTGCTGCCTTGTATTTGGAGCAAAACAGAAATGATCTGGCAGATCCGGAACTGGCACAAGCAAAAGTCTTAGAACAGTTTTTACCTAAGCAAATGGGCGAAGAAGAGTTGAGAGAAGCTGTAAATGAGATCATTCAAAAAACCGGAGCAAGTTCTATGAAAGATATGGGAAAGATAATGGGTATGGCCTCAAAACAATTTGCCGGAAAAGCAGATGGAAAAGCGATCTCTACGGTAGTAAAAGAGTTGCTTTCCAAGTAAGAATATTAGGTTCCTACTTTCGCTGGAATGGCAATCGGATAGATCAAGATTCGAATAAAAGGTATTAAACCTCAGGGCAAGCCTTGAACCCTTTAATGGGAATCGGTCCAAGGGTCGAGGTGTTAAACCAAGATCCCACTAGAAAAAGCGGGATTAGCCTGTCACGCCGACAGATGGATTCGACTAACTAAAAAATTGAAATTAATTTTTTAGAGTCTCACGAATAAAATTAAAAGGCCCCGTGGCGCAACTGAATAGCGCATCAGATTTCGGCTCTGAGGGTTGCAGGTTTGAATCCTGCCGGGGTCACTTAAATAAGTCGCAATTAATTTATAAACAATTGATTGCGATTTTTTTGTAGCAACATTTGTGACTAGATCATGTCTAATAACCAGTTTTAATTCTCGTTTGGTATAGATTTACAACAGAAAAAAATTATTTCTAAACAGATTAAATCAATACTCATTCCAATCATAATACAATCTTACCCAAAATTCTTTATATTTGACTTCTAGTAATTTTATATAAAATCTTTCATCTATGAAAAATATCGCGCTTCTCTTTTCAATACTTTTTATCATTGGAAAATCGTATTCAAATCCAATACTTACCCAAAACCATGCAAATGAAGACAATACAGGAAAAATAAGAATCGTTCTTATTAACCCTGATGTATTTTATTTAAAATCTGTTGTTTATATGACAAACCATGGTGTTATCAATGCTGATAATATTGAATATCTTGCTGTTTTTTACACCAAAAGTGAAATAAAATACAGTGCTGCCAAAAATTTTGTAGATGAAAATCATATTAAGTTTATAAAATTCAAAGAAATTTATGGAAACCTGAATATCAACAGTATTTATAAGAAAAATGAATGTACCGATGATTTTAAAGAGGTTTTTAATCATTCTGATGGTATTATATTCTTTGGAGGTTGGGATATCCCACCGGTTTTTTACGGACAAAAAACAGAGCTTACTACCGGAATTAATACGCCTAACAGACATCTGTTCGAACTGAGTTTTCTTTTTCATTTACTGGGAGGGAATCAAAATAATAATTTTAATAATTTTTTAGAAGAAAAACCTGATTTTCCTGTAATGGGAATTTGCCTGGGTATGCAAACCTTAAATGTTGCCACAGGTGGAGATTTGTATCAGGATATCCCTTCTGATATTTACGGACTTAAATACGTTGAAGATGTAATACATCTCGGACCAGATCAAATGCATAAAAACTATAACAAACTACTTTATCCGGAAGCCGAGATTGATAATCATAGTTTTCATCGTGTTAAAATTATAAATCAGGAAGTTAGAAAAAAACTTAAAATGAAAAATGGATTTAATCCTATGGTGGCCAGTAGTCATCACCAGGCAGTAAAAAACTTAGGGAAAAATTTAGAGGTTGCAGCAACCTCAATGGACGGGAAAGTAATAGAAATGCTCATTCACAAGAAATATCCAAATGTTATTGCTCCACAATTTCATCCTGAATTTATCTATCTTCATGATCCGGATTCTAAAAAGAGAAAATTTAGTCCTGACGAAAAAGAATTACTTTCAGAACATGAAATTTTACTGAAAAATAAAAGTTATCAGTTTAATTTAGACTTCTGGGCACTGTTTATCACCTCAGTAAAAACATTTAACCAGCAAACAAAATTATCTAGGAATTGAGCCATCTTTTAAATTCTGATACTTTATTCTTACTGATAATAATATCTGTTTCAGAATTGGGGGTGGTAATGATCTTGAGCTGGCTGTTACCGTATTTTAAAATTTCTTCAATACCTTTTATTGAAAGAATAAATTGCCTGTTTGCTCGAATAAATATTTTTTTATCCAAACTGTTATAAAGTTCATCCAGACTTGAATTAGTAAAGAATTTTTTACCATTAAGACTTACAATGGAAGTTACAGACAACTCCGTCTGGATATATGCAATTTCATTTACTTTAACAGAAATAAGTTTATCTTTAGAATAGGTTAACAAGCGATTCTTTATTTTAACTTCTTCTATTTCACCTTCAACTTCAAAGTCATTTTGATCTTCAGAGTCATCATTCATTGTTTCAAAAACTTTATTTCTCTGAACTGTAAGCTCAGAATTAAGCTTTGACAGATTGATCACCTCTTCTGATAGTTGCTCATTCTTAAATTCCAATTGCCGCTCATAATAACTACTTATAAATCTAACCGTTATCAGGGATAATAGTATAATAATAACACTCGACAGCAAATAAACAAGTAAAAAATTAATTTTCAGATCATTAATATGTTTCTCTATTTTATCAATATTAGCATGTGCTGCTATAATCCAATCTGTATTCTTAACCGGAAACAGATAAATGATCTCAGAACTTCTTTCAGTATGTGGAAAATTTCGTATTCCACCAATTTCTTTTCTCTTTTGGGTTAGCAGATTATAAAAATCTTCAGAGGAAATTTCATCATTTATAGAACTAACAAAAGATTGATCAGGGCTTGTTTTCTGGCCTATACGTTCAGGATTTGGGTGACATATTTCAACTCCGGACCAATCGAACATACATATAAAACCCGATTCGGTATTGGTGCCTTCAATACTCTTTTGAATATTATTGATGATCGTTTGACGGTCGGTTCCACTTTCAATTTCATGATAAACAAGCTTTGAAAATTCCCGTGCTTCACGTTTACTGGATTCGATCTGAATCTGTAATAACTCATTAGTACTTACTTTTATCATATAATTCATACTAAAATAACCAATAATAAAAACTACAATTGAAATGGCCATTAAAGTCAGTATATATAAAGTGTCTTTTTTCATTAATCAGCAATAATTCGATTTGTTTTTTTCCCTTTTAGGTACTGTTTTTTCCCTCTCACGCACATTTATTATATAATACGTGTAATATGAAATTCATTTGCATCAAAAATAATTAAAAAATGTATTAAAATCACTTAAAACAAAAATTATGAAAAAATTACTTCTAGTATTACTTCTAACTTCTTCAATTTTCCAGGCCTGCAGTTCTGATGATAACGATTTGCCGTCTGAGAAGAATAATGCAGTTCGATTGGCCAACAGTACGAAATTTGGAAAAATCTTAACTGATTCTAAAGGGATGTCGTTATACTTTTTCTCAAAAGATGCTGATGGAATGTCAGCCTGTGAAGGAGGATGTTTAGACAACTGGCCTGTTTTTTATGCAGATAAATTAACACTTGACCAGGGTCTTGATCCTGCTGAATTTTCTACAATCACACGAAGTGACGGTAAAAAACAAACCACTTACAAAGGATGGCCGCTTTATTATTTTATTAATGATAACACGGCCGGAGAGACCAATGGAGATAAAGTTAAAGATGTTTGGTTTATTGCTAAACCTGATTATTCATTGATGTATGTTGTATCTCAACTTGTGGGTCACGACGGTAAAAATTATACAAGCGATTATATTGAAGGAGATGGAATGACTCCATACATAACAGATATATATGGTAAAACCCTTTACACATTTAAAAAAGATACAAAAAATTCAAACAATTTTACCAAAGAAGATTTTTCAAACAATAGTGTTTGGCCAATAGCCGAAATATCTATTGATAAATTACCCAGTATTCTCAATAAAGATGATTTTGGTTCTATTGATGTATTCGGTAAAACCCAACTTACTTATAAAGGATGGCCTTTATATTACTTCGGACAAGATATGGAGCGCGGTGATAACAAAGGAATCAGTTTCCCTGCACCCGGAGTTTGGCCTGTTGCCAATGCAAATACCTCTGATGCTCCCATGGCAACTGTAAAACTTTCAGAAGATAATACTCTTGGAAAATTACTGGTTGATAAAAATGGAATGACTCTTTATTTCTTTTCAAAAGACAGCAAAGGCCTATCACAATGTGAAGGAGGTTGCCTCGATAACTGGCCTGTATTTTATGAAGAAAATATTAGTGTAAATCAAGGTCTTGATCCCAGCGATTTTTCCAGCATTCAAAGAAATGACGGAACAATGCAAACTACTTATAAAGGATGGCCATTATATTATTTTACCAATGATAACATGGCCGGAGATACCAATGGTGAAAATGTAAAAAATGTATGGTTTGCTGCTAAACCTGATTATACCTTAATGTATGTTGCCGCTCAATTGGTTGGACACGATGGAAAGAACTATAAATCAGATTTTACCGAAGGTGAGGAAATAACCAGCTATCTTACTGATATTAACGGAAGAACCCTGTATATCTTTAAAAAAGATAAAAAAGACACCAATAATTTCACAAAATCAGATTTTTCCAATAATGGTGTTTGGCCTATAGTTGAACTCACTTTAGACAAGATTCCAAGTAATTTTAATCCTGCAGATTTTGGCAGCATTGATGTTTACGGTAAAACTCAGCTTACTTATAAAGGATGGCCTTTATATTACTTCGGACAAGATATGCAGCGTGGCGACAACAAAGGGATCAGTTTTCCCGTACCCGGTGTGTGGCCGGTTGTTAACTCCGATATTTCTGAAGCTCCGGCTCCTTAATTACTAATTCCTATAACAACAAATACGGATTGCGACTCAAAGTCGCAATCCGTTAAAAAATATTTATCATGAAAAAAAGTATCATTCTACTATCCGTTTTCAGCTCTATAATGATCTCCTGCAGTAATTCTTCTGGAGATGAAATTGGAGATCCGGAAGGCAACAACTGCAATCCAAATATTTCTTACAGCAAGGTCATCAGACCCTTGATTGATCAAAAGTGTGGTAATTGTCATCTTGATGGCTCACAAAGCCCTGACCTTACAACTTATAACTCTGTTAAAATGAACGCCGAGGCTATTAAAGATGCTACCCAAACCGGTAGAATGCCCAAAAACGGCTCCCTTACAAAAAGCCAAAAAGAAGCAATTGCCTGTTGGGTAGACAGCGGAGCAAAAAATAACTAAAACTCATCATTTTGAAATCAAGAATTTACAGACTTTTTCTGATAACGGGCATCATAGCAATTGCCGTTTTGGTATTCGCATTAAAACAATTTAACCGCCCCTTATCTGATATACAAAATACCTCACCGGATATTGAGATTACTGCTAATCAGCTTGTACATGATTATCAGGAGAACGAGATGAAGGCCTCTGATAAATACAATAATAAAATAATTCAGGTAACAGGAATTATTAAAAATTTTTCAACGGCTAATGGAAATATGGTAATCAATCTGGAAAGTAAAGATGACTCAGGGGTCATCTGTGAAATGATTCCGCAGGCTAATAAAGATTCACTCAAACTAAAAAAAGGGGAAAAGATCTTAATAAAAGGATCTTGTACAGGTTTCCTTCTGGATGTTGTATTGGTTAGGTGTGTCATTGTTAATTAATAAAATATGATGAACAAAACGATTCTATTATTAACATTTTTACTGTTAACTATTAATCTTAGCGCTCAGGAAAAATATTTTACCAAAGAAGGTTATATAACATTTTATTCCCATTCTCTTGTTGAAGATATTAAAGCCGAAAACCATCAGGTACTGAGTATAATTGATGAATCTGACGGTCAAATAGCAATACAGTTATTAATGCGATCTTTTATCTTTAAGAAAGCACTTATGCAAGAGCATTTTAATGAGAATTATATTGAGTCGCACAAATATCCTAAAGCTACTTTTAAAGGAATTATCGAGAATTTTTCTGATATCGCTATTGGAGAATCCGATATAAACATTAAGGGCACTCTCAATATTCATGGCAAGCAAAAAGAAATTAATACAAGAGCCAGAATAAACAAAACCCCTGAGGAATTAGATATTTCAGGAAATTTCATTGTAAAAGTTGCTGATTTTGATATCAAGATTCCGGCTGTTGTAATTAATAATATTGCAAAAAATATAAAAATAAGTTTTGACCTTAAACACAAACCCTATAAAAAATGAAAAATATATTATTCATTCTTTTCTCTTTTTTGACTTTTCATCAGTTCTATGCACAGCAAGATCTTGATTCATTGCTCGATAACGAAATGACAAATACACCGGAAATTGCATACGCCACTTTTAAAGGTACCAGAATTATTAACGGACATTCAATAGAAACCCGGAAAGAAGGTATTTTAGAATTCATGATCTCGCACCGTTTTGGCAATGTAAATACCGGATTGTATGAACTTTTTGGTCTCGATCAATCCAATATTCGTTTCGGACTTGAATATGCAGCTTCGGATGACCTTACGTTTGCTATTGGCAGAAGCTCATTTGAAAAAACTTACGACAGTTATGTTAAATATAGATTATTTCATCAGCAAAAAGGAGATCGTAATTTTCCTGTTGGCATTACACTTTTTGGTAGCGCAACCTATCGCACATTAAAAGATTTTGAGCCGGAAAAAGAACCTTCATTCTCTGAAAAAATAACTTATACCAGTCAGATTCTGATTGCCCGTAAATTTAGTCCTTCCTTTTCTTTACAAATAATGCCAACCTATATACATTTTAATTATGTTCCAACAAAATCAGATCAAAATAATCTCTTTGCCTTAGGAGTAGGTACCCGTGTAAAAGTGAGTAATCGAATTTCAATCAATGCTGAATATTATTATAATTTTAATCCTTTTGAATCTCTTGACACATACAATTCAATTGCCCTCGGTATTGATATTGAAACAGGTGGTCATGTTTTTCAAATTATGATTACCAACTCAAGACCCATGATTGAAAAAGGTTTTATTGCCGAAACAACCGGAAATTTCTTTGATGGTGATATCCGTATGGGCTTTAATATTTCTCGTGCATTTCAGTTAAAAAATAAAAAAATTCCAAATAAATGAAAAAATTAAATAACGCTCATATCCTTTCTATTCTTCTTCTAATTATTGGACTTATATCTTCCTGTAATGATAGCGAGAATGAGAAATATATTAAAATTCCTTCTTCAGTTCCCAATTTAAAAATGCCGGAAAATAATTTATCATTTAAAGAAATTGAAGATTATAAGAATTACAAAATTGTGGCTACTCATTTTCGTACCGATAAAAATGAGTTACGCTATATTCTGGCAAATAAAAAAGCCTTTAAGGCCTTTAAAAATAAAACGGAATTTCCCGAAGGCAGTAAAATAGTTAAGATCGGGTGGAGTATAAAAGAAATGCCTGAATTCTCACCGGCACTTGTTCAGGATAGCATTCGCAGAATTGAGTACATGATAAAAAGAAACGACTTTGACAAAAAACAGGGAAACTGGGGCTATGCCCGCTTTGTAAATGAAAAGGGAACCTATAAAAGCTGGGATGAAGGAACCCAAAGTTGTGTGAGCTGCCACGATATTGCCAAAAAAACAGGCTATGTGTTTTCTGAATGGGCTCTAAATCAATAACAAAAGAACACTATTGTATGATGAAATTTAATAGATCAATCACTGATAATCAATTTTCTCTTCTTATCCTAAAGGATGAATTGATTGTCAATGATTTATTTCCCTACCTGACGCCGGGCAGGCTTTAGGACGGAAGACAAAGAAACAATAATAGATGAATTAAATTTTAATAGTAAAGATCCTGAAAGCACCCCATGGATCTAAATACTAATTCCTTTTGTGCAAAATTCAGCATAAATACCCTATGCTCCGGATTTATTTAAAAAATCGCAATATACTAACATTTAGCATATTGCGATTTTTTACTCATAAAGAGTGTTCGTAAAAAGTCCAGATCAGAACTGCTCACTGATCTTTTCTTTTAATTCTCCAAATCTGGCTGTATCACAATCTTTTGAATAAATACCTATAAAATTCAGAGTTTCATTGTAATAATACATATCAGCTAAAAAGCTGTCGAAAAGATGAAAATTACAACTGAATTTTATTTTCTCCATTCCTTCTATATAATCATCAAAATCAAGGTGCTTACCGATTTTAAAATAATATCGATTTGGATTTTCAGTATCTCTGTAAACTCCGTCTTCTATTTTCTCAAATTCTATATATTTTTTAAAATGAATTAAACTGTTACAAGCTCGTACTCTTTGATCCTTCATCAGTTTTATACCGAGATCTCTGAGTTCACTTATTAAAAATCCCAAATTAGCTGCATCGGAAGAATTGATACGAATACAGGGAACATCCTTATTTTGAAAGGTCATATAACCGGGATAGACGAACATTTTATGGTTAAACTTTTTTTGGAGATTTTTGTTATTTCGTAAGATCAGGTCCTGAAAACAGTTGATATGATTTTTAACCAGCAGATAAAGATGTCTGTCTCCAACATGCTCTTTATTAGGAGGAAAATTATTTTTCGAATAATAATCCGGATCCGGATCCGATTCAAGAACCAGATATTTCATTCCGTCACTCAGCGGAGAACGCCCTACTTTCAGATTAACATTAAAACATGTTAGCCCGTTAAATTCAATTTCTTTCATTTTTTACCTATTTATCTTATTAAACCAATTATTCAAAACACAATATTTCAATAAAGCGATCTCTGCTTTTTCTCTTTCTTACCAAACAGCAACGCACCTTAAACTATCAAATTGGATCCCAGATGATCAAAACCAAAGCTCCATTTTCCGATTCAAATGGTCCGTGCTCATCCCCTGCTGAAAAAATCTGATATGATCCGGTAGGATATACCACTCCATCACTTGTATATTCCCCTTCTAATACAAAATGTTGCTCTGCTGTAAGATGCGAATGAGCCCCAAGTTTAAAACCTTTTGGTAATTTAAGTAAAACCGTTCTTCCGTTCTTCTCTTCTCTGAGTAATTTACGTTGGGTTCCCTTCGGGTAACCATTAGCTTCTTCCCAGTTCAGATCTTCAAATAAATTCATAAATTTTTTCATGGCATGTATATTTAGTTAATATTCTGTTCTCTATCAAAAAATCTATACTCTTATATCAACAAAATCTAAAGAATACACCTTTAAATTATTTATGATATTCTAAATAAGCAACCCTGCAACATTCTCCATGTCCGAATCCACCGGCAAGACTCAACAAATTTTCAGAACCGCATTCGGGACATTTAGAAACTGATGTGTTGATGTCTATTTTAAACATATGCCCACAATGAGAACACTTGATAATATTTTTCCGGAAATGTATATTTCCTCCGTTTACGGTTAAGCGCTTGCCCTTAAAAAAGAAATCAGCGATCTTACTTCTTGATTTTACGATCAGCCGGCTGAATGTTGATCTGGATATCCCCATCTCGCTGGCAGCCTCTTCATGCTTCATACCTATCAAATCAGCCAATCTTACTGCCTCAAATTCATCCAGACTTAATTGCACTTCTTCAAGTAACTTCGCAGGAATCCCTGAGGGTTTAAACTCGGTATAATAAGGGGGTTCATATACAATTCTGTTATTTTCCGGACGAGACATTTACAATACTGATAACTAATTCACTATAAATTTAGTGAACATATGTTCATAATGCAAGAAAATTAAGGTATTTTTATACCGGAATCACAAAAAACATATTGATTCGTTCCAAACTAAAAGAAAAACTGCTTTTAAAAAGAATTAAAAGAGTTCTTACACCCTGATTCCGGTTTCAATTTTTCCGGTTTTACTGTCTAATTCAGATCCACCCATAGAATGAGGAATCAGGTACATTGCAAAGAGTACCAATAAAGCAATTACCGGCCACAATCTGTTTTTTGGGTTCTTTTTTAACACGAAAAAAGCTACTAACCAAAAAAGCCAGGCAATAATTGTTTTATTGTCTGTCCAATCTCCCCCAAAAGGCCAGCCGGTCCAGAAATCACCAAAAGCATACTTTTGCACTATAGGCCCGAAAATCAATCCGCCAATACCAAAAAAAATCAAAGTAATCTTCACAAATTTTAAGGTTTTATCTCCTTTAAAAATCGCCTCAATTCCAGCCCTTGTAGCTGTAAATAAAGAAATGATCATAAATAAAATATGAGGGATCAGAATATATCTGGGAACAAATCCTTTAAATCTGATTACAACAGGATCATTTCCTGCAACTATAACTTTCCGGTCTCCCTTTACTAGTTCAATATGATATTTTAGTTTCCCGGCTGAGGGTTGCTCTGGCAGCATTGCTGAAAGCACCTCAATCTCATCTACTGTGCCAAATAATGCTTTCTTACGAATACTTTTTCGCTGCATATTTACCACATGCCAGGGATCTTCTGTTTTGTATCGCTTATAAAACAATTTTGCTCCTACCTGCTTATCATCAATTTTCAGATTGATATCACAGGGCGTGCCAATTTCATTTGAACGCAGTAATTTAAAATGATATTCCTTCCCGTCAAGTTCAACCTTCACTTTTTTAGGATAGGTTGGACCGGTCATTCTTTGATAAAACATCACACTTATGGTAATGATCGATGTCAATACCCACAACAAGAAAGGATTATTTTTAGACAATTTTAAAAACTTTTAAATGATTTGTAAAGAACTCTTAAACCTAATATTATTTATTTGACCTATAGATATAAAAAACAGGATCATCTGACGATAAATCCTGATTAAATACTTTAAAACAGGTATATGCTTATTTATAAATATGCACTCCAAAAGGATTCTTGATGTGTTCTCGAAGCATTTTAGCTTCAACTTCACGTGCATCCAGAGCTCCTTTTAAAGCATCACCAATAGAGATGATTCCAACAATAGTTTCCCCGTCTATAATTGGAATATGACGAATACCTTTACTTACCATTAAATTCATGATCGAAGTTGCGGTATCATCAATTTTTCCAACAAAAAGATTCTCGGAAGAGGTCATTCTGTCTTTTACCTTAATTTCCGAATTAACCATTGCTTCACTGGTCTGGTAGCATTTATAAAGAATATCACGCTCTGAAATTATTCCTACCAGGTTTTCATCATCATTTACTACCAAAAGGGAACCTATCCTGTATTCATGCATCTTTTTAACAGCATTGTACACTCTGTCATTCTCATTAATAGTGTAAACAACTTTCCTTTTCTGATCCAGAATATCTGACACTAATGTTTTCATCTTTTTTAAAATTTTGGTTCAACAATATTGTATAAGAAATGTTATACAATATAATAAAATTTTATAATTTATTATGCTTCAAGCTTATAAAATTAATGGCTTGCAAATATTTTACTTCTCCGGATTCAGCATTCTGTCAATACCTACTGCTGCCATATGTCCATTAGCTATACCATGAATCACATCCGGACCCTGTATAATATCACCTCCCATAAACAACCATTTTAAAGAAGTTTGGAAATACTCATCGGTTTGAACCCTGCCACGGGGGCCAAATTCGAGCTTTTCTCTCATTTCTTCGGTTATATATGAAATATCCATTCCTTGTCCAATAGATTGTACGATCATTGTTCCCGGCCAAAACTCTTTGACATCGAGATCACACTGGGGGTTGAATCGACCTTCCCCGTCGAATAAAGAATTACATTTTACAACATGAAGCCCCGTTGGAATTCCGTCTTTGATCTCAATAGATTTAGGTGCCCATCCCGGATTGATCACACATCCCTCTTCACGTGCTTCAACAACCTCTTCCCGGTCGGCAGGCATATTCTCTTCTTTTTCCAGTGATGTGGTAATGATCTGTATCTTACCGTATTTTTCTTTTTGCAGCCTTGCCAGGGATCGCGTAATATCCATCGCCACATTACCTCCTCCGATTACAACAATACTTTCAGCTACTTCTATCTCTTCTCCCTGAGCGATCTTTCTCAGGAGATCGGTAGAATAATAAACATGTTCATTGTCTGATCCTTCAATACCGGTAGAACGACCAAGTTGCAATCCTGTACCAGAGAATACCGCATCGTAATCTTTTCCTAATTGTTCGAGCGAAATATCGGTTCCTATGTTGACATTGTATTCAATTTCCACACCCAATGAAAGAATGTAATTGATATCCTTATCGATCTGATCATAAGGTAAACGGTATTCCGGAATTCCATAGCGCATCATACCGCCTGCTTTTTCCAGTTTTTCAAAGATCTTAACCTGATAACCCATCAAAGCAAGGTAATGTGCTGCGGATAATCCAGAAGGACCGGATCCGATAATGGCCACTTTTTTATCTTTAGGTTGAAGATTTTCTACTTCAAGTATCTTTTTATATTTCTCTGAAGGATTCTGATCGGCTATATATCTTTTTAGCCATCGGATCGATATCGGATCTCCTTTATGCCCCATGGAACAAACTGATTCACATTTATGAGTACAAATGCGTCCGCAGATCTCCGGTAGAGGATTTGTATCATATAATATTCGCAGCCCTTCCTCCAGATCATCATTCCTGATCGCTTTAATATATTCTGGAATACCCATATGAGCCGGGCAGGTTGCTGTACAGATACCGCATTCCACACACCGGTCAGCCTCTTTTTCAGCCTGTTCTTTAGAATAACCTTTCATCATTTCTATAAAAGAACCATTACGCTCCTCAGGAGAAAGTTCTTCCATATGAACACGTTTGATCGAGTAGAACTCGTAATTTTCGGGTTTTTTCCAGCCTTTATCTCCTTTATCCCAGTCTTTTTTATCTACACCTGGAACAAATCTGAAATCTTCAGGGTCTGTTGTAACCCAGGTATATTCATTCGACATGGACAAAGAGTTTGTAGTACAAACATCCACACAAAGGGCACACCAGCAACAACGGCCGTAATCTATCATCGGGCGCAAGCCACTGTCTCCATCTTTTGTTTCGGCAATGGCCACCATATCAATCGCCTCATTCTCACATATTTCCTCACAGGTCCCGCAACCTATACACACCTCCACATCATTACGGTGAAAACCTCTGTATCTGTCGGCACCGGGACGTTCATTCAAAGGATCTTTTATCGTTACCGGATCCTTCGTAATATTTCCCCAGGCGGTTAGTGGTGTTAATAATTTTTTTATATCCATTTTTTATACTTTATGCTGCAGACTTTATACAACAGGATCTCAATACCTGTAACTTAGGGTCTGAAGCCGAAATAATTATCTCTCAATCTCCGGCGGACATGTAGCCAGTGATACCATTATAGCTGCTGTATCGGCGATATTTGCATTGATCAGTAACCTGTCCAGCAAAGCATTGGCATGCGTATAGCTTGGTCCTTTTAAGTTCACTCTTCTGGGCTTATCACTTCCGTCGGATACCATATACATACCATATTCACCACGTGACGATTCACATTTTGAATAGGTTTCTCCTTTCGGGATCTTCCAGTGCATTACATTAGGGGTTTCGGCCTTGATATCTCCTTTTTCAGGCATTTTAGCCATGATTTGACGGATCAGATCTACCGTCATCTTAAGATCATTATAACGTACTTCAGTACGGGCAAAGACATCAGAATCTGTTGTTGTATAGGGCTCAAAATCGAGTTCTGAATACTTTAAATAAGGGTTCGTTTTTCTCACATCCCTCATCACACCGGCAGCTCTTGCCGCAGGACCGTAGACTCCATAAACATCAACCCACTCTTTAGGAATATACCCCAGACCACGTGCTCTTGACTCGAAAACCACATTCTGAAAGATCAACTTGTCTATCTTGATCATAAACTCATCAATCAATTTAAGTTTATCCTCCATCCTTTTTTTAAATCCGTCAGGAAGCAAACCCCTTACACCTCCGGGAAGGATGTACATATGATAAACTCTACCTCCGGTAAGTTCTTCAAAGGAATCAAGGATCAGATCTCTCAGATAATTTCCCCACTGATATCCCAGCCCCAGTGCAAACGTACCAGCCTGTCCGGGTACTCCACGCAACAATACCTGCAAACGCGCCATTTCCAGAACAAGAGTTCTTAACCATTTGGCCATTTCAGGAACTTCTATTCCCGATAATTCTTCAATAGCATTGGAAAGCACATATTCATTCGGATCCGGTTCAGCCACGCACATACGAATACAGGTAGGGAAACACTGAATATATTTTCTTCGTTCCATCAGCTTTTCAAAACCTCGATGCAGATACCCCACATGCGTTTTAGACTCAACAATCTCGTCACCACTCACCGTAAGTTCCAGCGACATATTTCCTGTAACACCGGGATGCTGAGGCCCCTGCCATATCTTTAAGAACTTATGAGAACTGAGATCGACAATCGGTTTTCCATTCTCATCGTGTTCCGGATAAAGGCTTCTATCCTCATTCAATGTAAATAATTTACTCTTTTCCATGTATCATTCGGTTAACGGTTCGGATTGTATTTTTTATTGGTGTAATCTGAAGGATTATTCGGATACATCTTTTGCTTCATATATTCGGCCGGATCATTGGTTTTTCTGCCCGGACGTGGGAAGAAATTATTTTCAGCATATTCCTTGGTATCAAAATCTCTTCTGTAAGGTGGTTTATCATTCCATCCTTCCAAAATAAAATTCTCATCAATCCGTGGAGATCCCGGAAAATTTATACCATACATCTCCTTTAGTTCGCGTTGATAAACCTCTACATTTGGCCACAGATGATGTGCCGATTCCATTTCGGCCTTTTCCCTGTCTATCATAACTCTTAAACCGATCTCAGTGATCTGCTCAGGATTGTTCAGCAGGTAGGTCAGCTGAAAAACATTGTCTTCGATCCAATCTACTGCCGTAAGCAATGTAAGCACAGTATAGCCTTCTATATCACGAAGATAAGTAACTGCTGAGATCGCTTTACTCTGCTCGATCGTGATAAAGATGAGACCCGGTTTTTTCTCTATCATATTAGAAGCTCCAAAGCGTTCTGTCAGATTTTTTATTGTGTCTTGCATATTTAATTCTTTTAACTAAAGCATCATTCTTACCAGTTATAATCCGGCATATTCCAGTCGTTAATCACTTTTTTCTGATTGTCTTTATACCAATCGAAATTTTCTACATATTCATTGGCTTTATGCCCTTTTCCTTCCTTGATCAGTTCTTTTAATTTAGCAAATCCGGCCAGCAAGGCTTCCGGACGCGGCATACAACCTGCTATATACACATCTACAGGTAAATAATGATCCAGACGGTTGATGGTGTTGTACGAATCAAAATACATTCCTCCATTGATGGTACAGCTTCCCAGTCCCATTACATATTTCGGACTTGGCATTTGTTCATAGGTTCGGATCACTCTTTTCAGCGTTTTCACGGAAAGATACCCGGAAATAATAAAAACATTCGACTGACGTGGGGTTGCCCGCATCTGAACTCCAAAACGAAACATATCATAACGGGGAGTTACCAGCGGAGGGATCTCAATACTACCACAACCTGTACCAAATCCTAAAACCCACAAACTCTCGGCCCTGGCCCAGTTTAAAAAATTTTCTACAGGTCCCTTTCTAACCTTATAAGGTTTAGGCCTTTCCTGCGTAAAATAATCTTCCAAAGGATCTACTTCGATGATAGAACCATCTGGTGCTGCAACCTGACGAATTTCATTTTCAGGTGCTAAAAATTTATCTTTTCTCTCTTCTTCCATTTTTTAATACTTTTCGCTTAAAAGCCTTTTTTATTTCCAATACGCCGCTACCAGAACAGCAATGATTCCTATTACCGTTGGCCATTTTAAAAACCATCTTACTGAATCTTCAATCTTAAATCTTGGAAAAACCATTCCAATAAATACTGATATAAAATAAACAAAGAATGTTTTTATAATGTACATAAACCAGGTATCCGCTCCGCCAAAAAACAGATTCATAAACAAAGCTGCTTCCACCACATGAATGATGGCACTGTTCGTTCTTAATACACTTAAAAAGGAAGAATGATATTCTGTAGGTGGTCCAATTGGAATTTCATTGGGTGCTTTTACCAGATTAAAAGGTGAATGGCTCATCGCTCCTAACATGGCAAGCATTCCTGCGATAGAAGCTAAAGGATTTGTAAACAGGGTCCAGTTCATAAAACCTCCTTGCTGGGCATCCAGAATCTCTGAAAAAGAAAAGGTATGATGTTGAATTGCAATTGCAATTACTGCCAGCGTCATAGGAACTTCCACCGCTGCAAACTGAGCCAATCCCCTCGAAATACCAATAGTGGCATTTGGCGAACCACTTTCGGAGGCTCCCAGTGCCATTCCCAACATCCCAAAAGATTGAAAATAAAGCAACAGGATCAGATCTCCCGAAAAGGAATAATTACTCCAGATCTCTGATCCTACCAATACCGGCATAAAAAGAAACATTCCAATACCTCCTACCAGGCGAAATACAGGGCCGATATAATACAAAACCCCGTGAGACAAATAAGTTCTTAAACTGATCATCTTTATCATATCTATCCAGGGTTGATATATTGGCACTCCCACTCTTCCTGCCAGCCGTGCACCAATTCTTCGCATGGTTGAACCCATTAGAAATCCCCAGTTAAGCACGATGAACAGGCCTAATAATGTCCATAAAAATTTCTGTATACTGTAATCCATAATTCTTTTATTATCCTAATGAAATGAAATAGAATATTACTATGTAAATAATGATATGCACTGCATAAACCTGGCCGTTACCACTGTACAATCTTCTTATAAATCCTGCCAGATCCAGAACCATATCACTGATATTCTTCCAAAAACGTGTAATTCCGGGTGCTATCAAAAATCCGATTGCCTTGTTCAACCCGGCAAACATATTGTAAGAAACATGTGTAGTTTCGGGCCGGAATGGTCGTTCAGCTGAATATGCTATATTGAACTGTTCTAATTTTGTTGTTTTGCCTGTGATCAGTTTTAAATAGGCCAGAACCAAAATAAAGGTGGTCACAATTATGATCAGTACAGCGTTTCCATTCCAGTAACTTAAAACTGTTGTAGCTAAACCATCACCTGACCAGTCTACAGTGGCAGGGAAATAAGCCGAAAGCATATTTCCTATAGGTTCCAATACATTTTGTGGATAGGCTGAGAAATAGATGATTCCTCCGATCAAAATATAGGCCGGAATCAAAATAGCCGGACTCAGTTCTTTTATATTCCTATGATTATCTTTCAGCTGGCCTAAGAAGATCGAATGGATCAGTTTAAAGGCATACATAAAGGCAATTGAACCTGCAAAGAACACTATAACTCCCTGAATATACCAGCCTTTTAATACCACTGCATTGTAGAACAGCCATTTACCCGCAAATCCTGACAAGGGAGGAATTCCGGCTAACGTAATAATCCCTATCAGAACTGCTACAAAGGAGAAAGGCATCTTTTTAAGTAATCCTCCCATCTGATACAAATTATGTGTACCTGTTCTTACCACAATTCCACCTACTACTATAAACAGAATTGCCTTAAATAAAAAGTGATTGATCACATAAGTAAAACCGGCCAACCAACCTAATTGAGTCATCATGGCAATGGCAAATAAAATATATCCCAATTGACCGATTGAAGAATAAGCCAGCAAGCGTTTGGCATCTTCCTGAAACACGGCTGCAAGGTTACCTACCAATGCCGTAAAAGCTCCTACCCACCCCAATACAAATAATAAGGTTTCTCCGGTTTGCTGCCCCATATATAGAAAAAGCAACATCAATCCAAAGACTCCTGCTTTTAACAAAATTGCTGAAACCATTGGAGATACATCTGATTCTGCTTCACCATGTGCTCCCGGCAACCAGATGTGCAGTCCTAAAGAAGCGGTTTTGGTCATAAAACCAACAGCTAATAAAGTGTAGGCTAATGTTGTATATACAGCAATATCTTTTAAAGCAATCAGATCCTGTGTACCGGCACTTGTATAGGCAAATGCAAATCCTAATAATATCAGATAAGCTCCGGCAACTGAGAACAGCATATAACTATAAGCATGTGGTTTAGATCGTTTTCCACGGATAATTAAGAAATATGAACCTGCTGTCATTAATTCCCATCCAAAGAAAAACCCAAACATACTATCCGATGTAAGTATGGTTGCCAGGCCCGCGTACATCATTAAAGCAACGGGATAAAATCCTTCTCTTTTTCCCTTTTTGTTATAACCAACGATCAGTGTTAAAATTCCACCTATCATAAAGATCACAAAGAAAATTGTTCTCATCAGATCTCCTTCCACCAAAGGATAAATGATATAAGAATAATAAGTCATCCCGGCTATTGAGAGGGTATTCTTAACATATGCAGGCAGAAAGTCTATCAGCCCCATAAATACAATAAATCCCAGTGGAATAAAGTAAAAGTAATGTGCTCCTTCCACATAAGGAGTGGAATAGAAACCGGCTGCCAATAAAGAAACGCCTACGATAACTATTGGTATGAATTTATTCCATGATATATTTAAACTCTCTTCTGTTTGATCTTCATCTTTCAATACATCACCCAACCATTTAAACATATAAATTCCTTCTGCAAAAGAACCTAAAAGAATAAGTACAGCAATCCAGATATTTTCTGTAGAGACCAGACTCATAATCAATTCATATTTTCCGAAAAAGGAAGGGAAGGGAGGAAAACCTATTAGTGCAAAGATGAAAATAACAAACAAAATTAATAATGCTTTGTTTTTGCGAAGAACATACCAATCACTAATTTTTTCTTTTTTGATGATTCCTGATAACCAGAACAAACCGGCTTTGGCCAAATAATGATTCAGTAATAAAGCAAAAGCAATAAAAGAAAATTTACTTCCAAGAATGGGTTGCAGACCTATTACGGTCATCACCAATCCTATCTGTCCAATGGAAGAATAACCCAATAAACGATTTGCATCTTTTTGTCTCGTACCTACCAGATTTGATCCCACAAAAGTGATCAGACCAATCAATACGATATACGGATACCAGGTTTCGCCACCCATAGGTAAAACCTTATATAGCACATATAAACCTGCAGTTGCAGTAGCTGCCGACACAATAGCTCCAAATCCGGGTTTTGCACTCTGATATACATCGAGCCCCCATCCGTTGGCCGGAAAAGGTTTTAATTCGAGAACCAGTACAGCAATGATTAAAAAAACTGCAACAGCGCCTGCTTTAGTAACTCCTACATGGGCTGTAATGATCCCGTCTATATTCAGACTTCCTGCAAAATAATATGCAAATATGATCCCTATCAGGAGCAAACCTGAGATCACTCCGGTGGCCATTAGATATTTTAAACCAGCCTGAAGTGATTTTGAATTCTTTTCTAAAATAATCATTCCGGCAGTGGCAATACTTCCTATTTCAACAAATACAAAAAGGTTAAAAAGATCACGGGTCATTACGATCACATTGAGACTCATGATAAGGACAATAAAAACCGACATGGCGCTGTTTCCAACTTCTTTCAATCGCTTAAACATATATACCCCTCCAAGAAATCCTATCACATTAATCATTGTGGTCATCACGGCTTCTTCATAACCCATTCTTAAATTAATGGAATAAGGGGGTCTGAACCCGGCTGTAAAAATTTCCTGAGTTGTTACACTTCCATTAAAAAATGCCAAAAGCCACTGCCCAGAGATAAAGGTCATAAAAGCAAGTCCTGCCAGCATCAGAAATGCAGAAACATCCTTTAATGATTTTCCGAAGAATCCCAGAAAAAATGCAAGTCCGAGCGCAATAGCTATGATATATATTGGTCCTACCATTTTAAATCTTTATAGTCGTTTATATTCAAACTCTTTTTATCCTGATACAGTTTCATTACATAGGCCAGCATCAAAGCCGTTACTCCCAAACCAATTACAATAGAGGTTAAAACCAATGCTTGTGGCAAGGGGTCAACGTATTTTCCGATCTCTTTTCCAGCCTCATCAAGAATCGGAGCTGTTCCTCCCCGTATAAAACCTATGGCTACCATTACAATATTGATCCCGGTAGTAAACAGGCTGAAACCAATAATAATCTTGATCATGTTTTTTTGAGATAAGATACCGTACAATCCAAAAATTGTCAGAGCAAAACCTATTGTTATAATTATATATTCCATTTTTACTTTTCGCTTTGTGATTCAACAAATACTCCCAGAACATTTGATAGTTCCGCACCAACTTTAAGTCCTAAAAAAGTATAAATAACAGGAATAGCCCCTGCACTTATAATTGAACCTACTTCTCCAAAACCAAAACCAGGGATCTTATTTGAAAGAAAATCTCCGTCCATCATCAATGCACCGGCTGCGCCGATCAATACAAAAACAATTCCCGATGTAGATTCAACAAACTGAATTACTTTATGGCTAAGCTTAAATCTCGGATTGGAAAGAAACATCAGGATAATTCCGGAAGCGATCACTGCACCCCCCTGAAATCCACCTCCGGGTGTTAAATGTCCGTTGACAAAAATATAAACTCCAAACATAAAAATCATTGGAACCAGAACCTGAGTAGAGGTGGTTAAGATCTCTGTGACACTTCTTATAGAACGGCTCTTAATTCTGTCATTCTTACTAAAACTTAAAAAGAATGAAATTACAGAAGCTGCCAGAAATAATATGGTAACTTCACCCAGAGTATCAAGTCCACGATAAGTTACCACAACTGATGTAACAAGATTCTGAGCTCCTGTTTCTTCTACTCCGTTATCTATATAATATTGTCCAACATCTTTTAAAGTCTCGCTTCCATTATACGACTGGTACAAAGGATAAATAACAAAGGCCAAAGCCAGTGTAATCAGCGCTATCATTGTTTTCTTACCCATTTGTTTGTCTGATTTTATTTAAAGTGAGGAAAAATATGGCCGATGTAAGCGCACTGCCTATAGAGGCTTCTGTCATGGCAACATCGGGGGCTGCCAAAAGCAAAAATAAAATTGAGGAGATCAAACTCACAACACCGGTGGCTATTATGGCAACGGTTAAACTTTTACTGTGGATAGCGAAATATGCTCCTACCATACTGGCTATTCCTAAAACTGAGGCTAAAACAATTAACATATTTCTAATCTTTGGTTTTTACTTTTTTCAGGTGTCCCGGACTCATTTCTTTCAACCGGTCCACTTTAGTTCTTTTAGATAAGGGTACATTTGTAAAATATGCTGTACGACCCACGATATGTGAAGATATCGGGTTTGTAAACAGAATAAACAACAACATGGCCAGTAATTTGGGTATCCATCCCGGAAAGATCAGTGCTACACCTACGATCGATAAAGAAGCTCCAAAGGTTGAAGCCTTGGTTCCTATCTGAATACGGTTATAAAAATCGGGCATACGGTATAACCCAATCGATGCTACCAAAAGAGAAACAGCTCCCAATACCATAAAAACACCTCCTGTTATTTCTAAAATTCCTTCCATTACATTCCTCTTTTTATAAAGCGTGAAACAACAATGACCCCTATAAAACCAAGGATCGCATAAACAATGGCCACATCAATATAAATTTCTCTTCTCATCAAAGTGGCCAGAATCAGGATCAATGTGATCCCAATTGTTGAAATGACATCAACTGCAACAATACGATCTACTTTTTCAGGACCTTTTACAAAACGTACCAAGGCCACCAAAACACCAATGGAACTTATTGCCATTGCTGTATATATCAATATATCAACCATACATCAGTTTTAAATATTTTTCAAATGAGGAAACGATCTCTTTTGTATTTTCCTCTGTTTCTCCTGATTTTACATCCACCCAGTGGATGAAAAAATCTTCCCCATCAATTTCTAAAGTGAAAGTACCGGGCGTTAGAGTAATAGCATTGGCAAGAACCATCCTACCCACTTTAGAAGTGAGCTTTGTTTTAACTTTTACAATTCCGGGATTTATAGGCAAAGAAGGGGAAAGAACTCTTTTTGTTATACTAAGGTTGGCTTTGATCAATGCTCCTAAAAAAACAAAAATGAACATTAGAGTTGCATAAATGGCCTTAGGGGTAAGAGAGATCTCATTAAAAATATCGCATTTCGAACAAAACATCAACGAAATGAGAATACTAACCCCAGCTCCGATAACAAAAACTTCCAGACTTAATGAACTGTTCAACAAAAGCCAGAATATCATTAAGGTTATAAACAACAGTATATATTTCTTCATGTAATTGGATTTACTTTCCGGATAAAAATTACTTTACAAAAATAACGGGGACACCATCAAAATTATCCTGATACATATCATAAAAATATCGCTTATCACCTAAAAAATAACACTTTTACAAACACCAGATGTTAAGCTTAAAAACACAAATATTAAACCTTTTATAACATTTGTTAAATTATTTTTACTAAGTGTTAAAAAAGCTGATCTTTTTTAAAAGAAAGAATTACATTTGCAGGATCATAAAGCCCTATACCAGATGATTTTCAACCCATCAATTGATCAGAAAATAGAATGCAAAGGAAGATCCAAATGCTTCGAGTCACTTACCCTTCAGGAAATGGATATTCTTGAACAATCAAAACTGATCGTTAGATACAAAAAAGGAGAAGTTATTGCCAAACAAGGAACTTCAAATAGTGATGTTCTTTATCTTCAGGACGGTTATGTAAAATTATATAAAGAATTCTCCAATACCAGGTCTCTTTCCATGATCGAGCAAAAATGTAATTTTATAGGATTATACGGTCTTTTTGTGGAAACTACCATGCAGTACACTTTGGTAGCATTGACTGATGTTGTGGTGTGCAGTTTTAGTAAAATACTGTTTGAATCTTTAATGCAAGAGAACAATTCATTTGCTTTGGAGATCATAAAAAAATTAAATACCAAGACCTTGAACACCTTTAACAATCTGTTTAACAGCTCTTCTAAACAAATGCATGGCCGCCTGGCCTGGGCTTTGCTTGAACTTACGCAAAATGTGTTTATGGATAATGCCCTAAAAGCTCCGGTTACGCGTAAGGATCTGGCAGAATTTACCAATATGTCTGTTATGAGCGTAGGCAGAATCCTCAGGGAATTCGCAGATGAAGAACTTATTGAACTCAGTAAGGATTATATCAAAATTCTCGAAAAAGACAAACTGATCATTACCTGTAAGAACGGTTGATCTTAACTATTGTATTTTAATACTTTAGTGATCTATTTACCAGAATACCGAATACAATACCACCAGTATAATCATCACTATAAATGCACCGATATTAAATTGTGGTGTTGTTTTAAACAGGTCTTTTGTAAGCTCAATCCCTTTTGGATTATCTTCACCTTTGCTTTCAAGGTAACTAATACCCATAATGATGGCTGTAGTGAGCAAAAAAGTCATCCCCATCTGGTGCATCCAGGGCTCCATACCCGGAATTGGAACAAATTTAAAGAATAAAGCTATAACCAAAGAAGCTAAAACACCCCAGATCGCTGCATTGTTGGTGGTTTTCTTCCAGAACAATCCTAATAAGAATACGGCCAGGATTCCCGGACTTACCATACCGGTATATTCCTGGATATACTGAAACGCCTGGTCCAGTCCGCCTAGTAAAGGGGCGATCAATACCGCAATGATCAATGCTATTGCGGCTGTTATTCTACCCACTTTTACGGTTGTTTTATCATCGGCATTCTTATTGATATATTCCCGGTAAATATCCATGGTAAAAATAGTGGATGTAGAGTTCAACATTGAAGCCAATGAGGATACGATGGCTGCTGCCAGTGCCGCAAAGGCCACACCTTTAAGTCCGGTAGGTAAAAACTGTAATAACCACGGATAAGCTCTATCCGCCTGCTCAACTGAAGGAATTTTATACTGCCCGGCTTCTCCTAATCGTGCCATAATTTCAGGATCGTTGATCATCACATAGGCAGCTATACCCGGAATAACAACAACCAATGGAATAACCAGTTTTAAAAAGGCGGCAAATAAAATTCCTTTTTGTGATTCCTGTAAAGATTTTGCCGCCAGCGTTCTTTGAATGATATACTGGTTGAATCCCCAGTAATAAAGATTAGCTACCCATAATCCTCCAAAGATGACCCAGATACCGGGAAGATTCAGATAATTCTCATTATAAGTACCATCTGAATTGAATTTTTCGATGACCATATGAAATTTCTCCGGAGCTCTCTCGAGTAATAGATTAAAACCTTCCATGGCTCCTGCTCCATCGGATACAGTATTTAAAGCTATATAAGTTGTTACGAGTCCACCCAGCACTAAAAATACCACCTGGATCACATCTGTCCAGGCTACTGCTGATAATCCTCCGTAAAGGGAATAGGCTGCCGCAAACAAGGCGAGTCCGATAATGGCATAGATCATATCAATTCCCATAATGGTTTCAATGGCCAGGCCTCCCAGATAAAGTACTGAGGTCAGGTTGATAAAAACGTATAAGGCAAGCCAGAAGACTGCTAAAATGGTCTTTAAGTTTGAGGAATATCTTTTTTCGATAAATTCAGGAATGGTATAAATACCTTTTTCGATAAAAACAGGCAGGAAATATTTTGCTACAATGATCAGGGTAAGCGCAGCCATCCACTCGTACGAGGCAATGGCAAGTCCGAGAACAAAACCCGATCCTGACATCCCGATAAATTGCTCGGCTGATATATTTGCTGCGATCAATGAAGCCCCAATAGCCCACCATGGCAGGGATTTACTAGCCAAGAAATAATCCTCAGCATTTTTTTCATGCCCTTTCTTATCTCTTGAAACCCAAAGGCCAACACCTAAAATAAGTATCGCATAGGCAACAAAAACAAAATAATCCCAAAATCCAAATCCTGTAGTCATAATTGTAATAATTCTTTAAAATGTATATAAAATCAATTTTTATCAGATCAAACCTGTACC
Organism: Flavobacteriaceae bacterium; assembly: GCA_024762795.1. GTDB lineage: Bacteria > Bacteroidota > Bacteroidia > Flavobacteriales > Flavobacteriaceae > Namhaeicola. The sequence continues at coordinate 25,565 of JANTGS010000012.1, forward strand.
GTCTGCGATCTTTACTTTATAGATCTTTAAATGGGTACCGGTTTTTTCCAGATATTCCTTTTCTATCTCTTTAGAAAAATTTGCTGTTTTTTCTTTTTTAACGATGTTAATTGTACAGCCGCCAAAACCTCCTCCCATCATACGGGCACCTACCACATCATCCGATCTTCTGGCTATTGAATTCAGCAGATCCAATTCTTTACAACTCACTTCGTATTCATCTCTCAAACCTTCATGACTCTGATACATCAGTTCTCCAAACAATTCCAGATCATTATGTTTTAAAGCTTCAAAGGCTTCTTCTACCCTTTTATTTTCATTAACCACATAAGCACATCGTTTATAAACCACGGCATCAAATTCCTCCTGATGTTCTTTCAGTAATTCAGGGGTTACATCGCGTAAAGCCTTTATTTCTTTATTGTATTTCTGCAGGATCTTAACCCCGGTCTCACATTCTTTACGGCGGGTATTGTATTCAGAGGAGGCCAGTTCATGTTTTACCCTCGTATCACAAAGCAGGATGTTGTAATCTTTCAGATCAATATTGGCATATTCAAAATCGAGTGATCTGCAATCCAGTTTCAGGGCATGGTCTTTTTTCCCGTTCATACTGGCAAACTGATCCATGATCCCGCACATCACTCCGGCGTATTCGTGTTCAGCCATTTGCGATTTTAAGATCATTTCCATTCTGCTCTCACCCAAACCATAGATCTCATTTAATGCAAAACCAAATCCATTCTCTATGGCTGCCGAAGAAGAAAGTCCTGCTCCCAGCGGAATATCTCCGCCAAAAACACAGTCAACTCCCTTAATTTCATATCCTTCTTTTTTAAACTGAGCGGCTACTCCAAGCAGATAATTAGCCCATTGTGAATCCGATATTTTCAAATCCTCTACTTTCATCTCAAAATGCTCATCAAGATCATAGGCATAGAACCTGAATTTATTCTGGTCATTAGCCGATACAGCAAATAATACTTCTTTATCAATCGCTGCCGGAAAAACAAATCCGTCGTTATAATCGGTGTGCTCTCCAATGAGATTGATCCTCCCAGGTGACCTTACCAGCAGGGGCTTTTTACCGTAGAGTTCTTTAAATTTCTTTTCTATTTCAGATAAGCTCATGATTCTTTAGTTGAAAATTTATAGGTACAGGTATAATTGTAAATCTCTCCGGGCTTTAAAACAGTTGAAGGAAAATTCTCATGATTGGGGGAGTCAGGAAAATGTTGCGTTTCAAAGCAGAAGGCAGTTCTTCGCTCATATACTTTTCCGCCTTTACCGATATCGCTTCCGTCAAGGAAATTTCCTGCATAAAGTTGAACACCAGGCTGATCGGTCCATACTTCCATATATCGGCCTGATTCGGGTTCATATGCAGCAGCTGCCAAAGCCATTACGCCATCGTCTTTATTGATCACCCAATTATGATCAAAACCCGAACCTTTCTGAATTTGTTCGTAGTCTGAATTAATATCTTTTTTTAAAGGGGTTAGCTCTCTCAGATCCATCGGCGTATTTGAAACACCGCGTATTTCTCCTGTGGGTATAACATCATCGCTTACGGCAGTAAACGCATCTGCATTGATCATTACCTGATGATCGAGCACATCACCATTACCTTCACCTCTAAGATTAAAAAAGGAATGATGCGTCAAATTTACAAGAGTCGTTTTATCGGTTTCTGCATGGTAGGATATCTCCAGTTCATTTTCATCTGTCAAAGAAAAAGTGGCCTTTACTTTCAGATTACCGGGATAACCTTCTTCACCATCTTTACTCAGATAACTTAATTCGAGTACCTGATCCTTTTCGTTAAAATCTGCCTCCCAAACCACATCATTAAAACCTTTCACTCCTCCGTGAAGATGATCCTCGCCCATATTCTGAGTCAACTGATATTCTTTTCCTTCCATAGCAAACCTCCCTTTTCGGATCCTGTTGGCACTTCTGCCAATCAGTGCTCCGAAATATGGATTCCCTTTAATATATTCATCAATTGTATCAAAACCCAAAACAACATCTGTAAAATTCCCTTCTTTATCGGGGACTATTATTGTAACGATCTTACCGCCAAAATTCGTGATCTCAACCTTTACTCCGTTCTTATTGATTAATTTATACAAACGGATAGGTTTTTTATCCAGTTCAGCAATAAAATCCGCTTTTTTCATTTAAAAATAATTTAATCTTTTGTTGTTTTATTAAGAATTCTGCAAATAAAAATAAACCGCCCAAATGTATAAATAAATTATTTAAAAATAGTAGGAATTTCATCATCCATTCCATTATTTTGAACAAAAACAACAGCTTTTAGATTTCCGGTTATCTTATCGATAGTTTTAATAGTTTCTGCGTAGTCCCGAATATGATGAGCAAGCCCCAGGAATACAAGATCAGCGTCTGCACTTTTTTTACCCAGAATTGAAATAAAATCGTCATTCTCCATTAAAAAAAGTTCCACATGGGCTACAATTCTCGATTCGTAAACAGCCACTTTGATCTGTGTTTCAAAATCTGATCTTTCCTCTTCTGTTTTAACTACAGAAAATATATTAATCGATGTTTTTCTCCATGTATTGTTCAAACTAATAAGGTAAGAGAGCAACAACATCAGATCCCCATTTTTTTCCTTACCTCCCCACCAGATATCAATCCGTTTGTCTTTCTTCTTGGTTAATGAATCATTAAAATGCAATAAAAGAATATTTTTATGTAGTTTTGAGATCTTTTGAATGGTTTCCAGTTCTTCCCTTTTTCCATCATTTGTTTGTGACCAGCCAAAAACAACGGTATTTGTTTTTAAACCTGCAATACCATGTGATGCCGAAACCGTATACATGCCTCTTTTAAAATCATCAACTATATTAACCTCAGTAAAAGCTTCCAGTTCAGCATTTTTTAGATCCTTTCTCATTTCGAAAATAAGTCCTTTAACATTTTTAACCTGCTCCTGATCATCCGGCTTGATCAATTTTGAGATGGTCAAAATCCCACTGTCCTGCCCCAAAAGAGCGGCAAAACGCACCACATCGATCCTTGTTTTGATATCATTGATAAAAAGCAACATAAAGGGCCTCCAGTTTCTTACATGTATTTTACGTGAATTGAGCTTTAGTAAAGCAAATCTGCTTATTCGCATCCATATTCCGGCAGCTGAATCTCCCCATTGCTGTTCAAGGTTTCTCGAGATCAGTAAGTACATGATCAGGGCTTCTAGTCCGAAAGCAAATAAAAATGCGATGGGGTTGATCAGGATCATCACCACAATAGCACCAATAGCACCGATCAGAGAAACAATCCACGGGACATTTATTCTGGGGCGATAGGATGGAGATTTAATCAATTTTTCTACTGCAGCACTGATATTGATGGCCACATAAAGCGTTAAGAACAATACCGAAACATATTGAGCAATCGTATTCAGGTTTCCGATAAAAATAGCCAGAATTGCAATAATTCCACTGATCCAGGTGGCAATTGTGGGCTGACCTGTTTTTGATAATTTTGATAAGATCTTTGGCGCCAGGCCATCCATTGAAAGGGCTTGCAGTATCCTCGGTCCGCCCAGAATACTACCAAAAGCGGAGGAAAGCACCGCCCCCCAAACGGCCGGATAAACGATCAGCGGACCAAAAACGGCCAAACGGGTCCAGATGGTAACTCCTGCATCAGGATCAGCCAGCTCTTCGAGAGTTAATGCCGCTGTAATCGATAAAAAGATCGGAATAATCAGGTAGATAACAGCTCCGCTGACCACTGCCCCAAGGGTACCAACAGGAATTGATTTTTGTGGATTCTTCAGATCACCACTCATCCCGATACCGGCTGTAAATCCGGTAACGGCAGGAAAAAAAACCGCAAAAACATACCAAAAACCTTTGGGTGCTGTTGAATAATTTGCTTCCATAACAGGAGCATGCACTCCCTTTATTATAATTCCTATGATTAATGCTACTATTGATAAGCTTACAATGATCAGAATAGGTATTTGTGATTTTAAGGCCAGATTGGCACTTTTCCCGGAAAGGAGTGTAACCATAACTATAAAGAAAATAGCGAGGCCTCTTAAAGCAAAAGACGGTAAAACACCCCATGATTCGGGCCAAAGCACCAGGATCGATTCGGCCAGACCGAGACTATAGAAAGTAACACTCAGAGTCCGGCAAAGATACAGCGGAATTCCAATAGCACCTCCCGGTTCCAGCCCAAGACTTCGGGAAATCATATAATATTCCCCACCTACTCCAATTTTAAAATTGGTTGAGATAGCAGAAGCGCTTAAACCCGTAATAAAAGTGATGGAACTGGCCAGCAAAACAATGATCACAGTTTTAATAAGCCCTGCATTTCCAACCACCCAACCAAAACGCAAATACATGATCAGCCCCAGAATGGTTAGTACACTGGGCACATAAACGCCTAAAAAAGTTCCGAATTTCTTATGATTGTGATTTGAAGCTGCCGACATAGACTAAAGGTTTTGATACGTCATAAATTTATAAAATTATTTCTGTGAAATTATTTTTTTTAAAGCATTTGTTTAATGAATTATTAACTGTAAATTTAACCTCCGTGAGATCATGTAAAAAATGATCTACACTTTAAAAATCAATTTTTAACAATATGAGAATAAATAAATTAATCACCTCTCTTTTAATTTTGCTGACGACTCTGATCTCAAAAAAATTATCAGCTCAGGATTGGGCGCAGCTTAAACATTATCAGAAAAAAAACACCTTGCTGGATCTCCCCAAACCGGGAGAACAAAGAATTGTATTTTACGGAAACTCCATTACAGAACAATGGGAGGAAGTCAACCCGGATTTCTTTCCGGCGAACGGGTACATCAATCGTGGAATTAGCGGACAAACCACACCTCAAATGCTAATCCGTTTCCGTCAGGATGTAATCAACCTGAAACCTGAGGTTATGGTCCTTCTGGCAGGGACCAATGATCTGGCCGGAAATACAGGACCTTCAACACTTAAAATGATCACGGATAATATTTTTTCTATGGCCGAACTGGCGCGGGCTCATCAAATAAAAGTGATCCTTTCCTCTGTATTACCTGTTTATGATTATCCGTGGAAAAAGGGAACCTACCCTTCACTTAAAATTGAGGAGCTCAATAAAACAATTAAAAAATACTGTAAAAAACATAAACTGATTTATTTAAATTACTACGATTCTATGGTGGATCAAAGAAAAGGCTTAAAAAAAGATCTTACTGAGGATGGCGTTCATCCTAACAAAAAGGGCTATCAGGTAATGGAACCCCTCGCAAAAGAAGCTGTTTTAAAAACCCTTAAAAATTAAAAGATATGTCGTTTGATAAAGAAGCACAGAGCTGGGATCAGAATCAGGAAAGAGTTGACAGGGCTAGGGCCTTTGCCGAAGAGATCCTGTCATTTATCCTGCCTGAAAAAGGAATGACCGCACTGGAATTTGGCAGCGGCACCGGATTATTGAGTGAACAGATGAAAGACCATTTTCAATCGATAAGTCTTGTAGACACTTCCGAGGGCATGATCAATGTGCTTAAAGAGAAGATTGAAAAGAAGAAATTATCAAACTTTCATCCTTACCTAATTGATCTGACCCGTGATTCTTTCAGTCAAAAGAATTTTGATGTGATCTATACATCGATGACCCTGCACCATATTATCGATCTCAATCATATTTTAAAAGTATTGAATTCATTACTCAATAAAAACGGGTATTTATGCATTGCTGATCTTGAAGAAGAAGACGGAACTTTTCATTCGGGAAATACTTTTGAAGGACATTATGGTTTTAACAGAGAGGAACTGACTAAACTTTTAAACCAAAATGGCTTCGGGGTGGTGTATTATTCTCAGCCCGTTACACTGAAAAAAGAAAGAGATGGAATTATTAAGGATTTTCCTCTTTTTTTAATGATTGCACAAAAGAAAAATCCTTCAGTTCAGTAACATTCCCGCTGCGATAAACAGTTTGATGATACTGATCATTCAGATACATATCAATTGTAAACAGAATAATATAGAATCATTTTGAACAGATAAATTCTTAACTTTATACAAATATTTAAAGCAAATACTGTGGAACAAAAATTCAAAGTTAAAGTAAATGATTCTCTTGATTTTTCTATCAGATCAGATCAAGCTGAAGAACTGGATCTTATAAAAACCTCTCCTTCCGGATATCATATTCTTTATAAAAATAAAGCTTTCAGAGCCGAATTGACCTCAGATGATTTTCAAAACAAACAATATAACATTAGTATAAATTCCAATACTTATCGGGTAAAGATTCTGGATGAGTTGGATCTGCTTATCGAAAAAATGGGATTCTCATCCGGCAAAAATAAAAAGCTAAATCATATCAAAGCCCCCATGCCCGGTATAATTATCGGAGTGGAAATAAAAGAAGGTGATTCTGTTAAAGAGGGTGATACTTTACTGATCCTCGAAGCTATGAAAATGGAAAATGCCATTACGAGTCCGAAAGACGGTATTATAAAATCAATCAACATCGAACTGAACGATACAGTTGAAAAAGGAAAATTGTTAATCGAATTAGAATAAATATGAAGAAAATATTAGTTGCCAATCGTGGCGAAATTGCCCTGAGGGTAATGAGGACTGCAAGGAAAATGGGGATCAAAACTGTTGCCGTTTATTCTGATATCGACAGAAATGCACCTCATGTAAAATTTGCGGATGAAGCTGTTAATATCGGGGAGAATCCTTCCAGTCAGTCCTATCTTAAAGGAGATAAGATCATTGAAGTTGCAAAATCCCTGAATGCAGACGGCATACATCCGTGTTATGGTTTTCTAAGTGAGAATGCCGATTTTGCAGAGGCTGTAGAAAACAATGGCCTTATTTTTATAGGACCAAAATCGAAATCGATCAGGATGATGGGCGACAAACTTGCCGCCAAAGATGCTGTGAAGAATTATGATATTCCAATGGTTCCCGGGGTAGATCATGCCATATCCGATCCGGATAAAGCCATCGCAATTGCGAAAGAGATCGGATTTCCCATATTGATCAAAGCTGCAGCCGGTGGCGGCGGAAAAGGAATGCGAATCGTAGAAAATATCAAAGAACTGCCTTCGCAGATGAAAAGAGCTATCAGTGAAGCTACTTCAGCCTTTGGTGACGGATCTGTTTTTATAGAAAAATACGTCACTTCCCCAAGGCATATTGAGATCCAGATTCTGGCCGATAAACACAATAATATTCTGTACCTTTTTGAACGGGAATGCAGCATTCAGCGAAGGCACCAAAAAGTGATCGAAGAAGCTCCATCTTCGGTACTCACCCCCGAATTAAGAAAAAAAATGGGAGAAGCTGCTGTCAATGTAGCGCGTTCCTGCGATTATATCGGTGCCGGAACTGTGGAATTTCTTGTAGATGACCGGAAGAATTTTTACTTCTTAGAGATGAATACCCGCTTGCAGGTAGAACATCCCGTCACCGAATTTATTACAGGAATTGACCTGGTTGAACAACAGATCAATATTGCCAGAGGAGAAAAACTTTCCCTTTCACAGAAAGATCTGAAAATGAAAGGACACGCCTTAGAGCTTAGAGTTTATGCAGAAGATTCTTTAAATAATTTTTTACCCAATGTAGGAAAACTAAAAACCTATAAAATTCCGGCTGGTAAAAATATCCGGCTGGATGATGGTTATGAAGAAGGGATGGAAATCCCAATTTATTACGATCCGATGATCTCTAAACTCATTACCTACGGTAAAAATCGTATGGAAGCCATTCAGCTGATGATCCGGGCCATTAACAATTACAGGATAGAAGGTGTTAAGACCACTTTGCCTTTCGGAAAGTTCGTTTGTGAACACGAAGCTTTTACAAGTGGTAATTTCAATACACATTTTGTAAAGAATTATTACTCAGCAGAAAAACTCAAGGCAGAAATGGATCAGGAAGCTGAAATAGCTGCTATTCTGGCCATTAAACTCTACCTCGAAGAACAAAAAAAATTAAAAATCCCTTCATAACGCTATCCTTTTCAAGACGATGAATTCAAAACAGAAAACCCTTTTAGAAAAAATAACCGAGGCTAAGCTTGGCGGAGGCCTTAAAAAAATTGAGAAACAACATAAAAAAAAGAAGCTAACAGCCCGGGAAAGAGTAGATCTTTTTTTAGATAAAAATTCTTTTGAAGAAATAGGAATACTGGTTACCCACCGCACTACCGATTTTGGTATGGAAAAACAACAATTCTATGGAGATGGTGTAGTTACCGGTTATGGAACAGTAAACGGGCGACTTACCTATATTTTTGCTCAGGATTTTACAGTTTTTGGGGGAGCTTTATCAGAAACTCATGCGGAAAAGATCTGTAAGATCATGGATCTCGCCATGAAAGTTGGCGCACCTGTGATCGGATTGAATGATTCAGGGGGTGCAAGAATTCAGGAAGGAGTAAGGTCTCTCGGTGGATATGCTGATATTTTTTACAGGAATGTTCAGGCTTCAGGAGTGATTCCTCAGATCTCAGCCATCATGGGGCCCTGTGCCGGAGGAGCTGTCTATTCCCCTGCCATGACCGATTTTACCCTGATGGTTGAAGACACCAGTTATATGTTTGTAACCGGCCCCAATGTGGTAAAAACAGTAACCAACGAAGAGATCACCTCGGAGGAACTGGGAGGAGCCAGTGCTCATTCCACCAAATCTGGAGTTACTCATTTAACTGCTGCCAATGATGTGGAATGTATAATTAAAACGAGGAAACTCCTTAGTTATATACCACAGAACAATCGCGAAAAAGCTCCCGATCAGCCTTTTGAGATAAAAGACGAGATCAGAGAAGAGCTTGAGAATATCATTCCTGAAGATGCCCATAAACCCTATGATATGAAAAAAGTGATCGAAGGGATCTGCGATAAAGACAGTTTGATGGAGATTCAGGAAGATTTCGCAGACAATATCGTAGTGGGATTTGCCCGCCTTGCCGGGAAAAGTATCGGTATTGTTGCCAATCAGCCTATGAGCCTTGCCGGTGTACTTGATGTGAACAGTTCTAAAAAGGCTGCCCGTTTTGTACGCTTTTGCGATGCTTTCAACATTCCTTTACTCGTATTGGTTGACGTTCCGGGTTTCCTACCCGGATCTGATCAGGAATGGAATGGTATTATAGTAAACGGTGCTAAATTGTTATACGCTTTAAGCGAAGCAACCGTACCACGGATCACTGTGATCACACGAAAAGCATACGGCGGAGCTTACGATGTGATGAACTCAAAACATATTGGTGCCGATATGAACTTTGCCTGGCCAACTGCTGAGATCGCAGTAATGGGGGCCAAAGGTGCCAGTGAAATCATCTTTAAAAAAGAAATTAGTGAAGCTGCTAACCCTGAGGCCAAATGGAAAGAGAAAGAAGCCGAATACGCCTATAAATTTGCCGATCCGTACAGAGCAGCCCGACGCGGTTTTATTGATGAAGTAATTCTGCCAAAAAATACCAGAAGAAAACTGATCAAAGCTTATGCTATGCTGGAAAACAAAGAAGTGCTAAAACCCAGCCGCAAGCACGGAAATATCCCTTTATAAAATGCTTTAAGGCAGGAATAATAAAAGGTATTAAACCTCAGGGTAAGCCCTGAACCCTTTAATAGGAATCGACCCAAAGGTTGAGGTGCCTGCCATACCGGCAAGGAGGCTTAATCCATGATCCCGCTAGAAAAAAGCGGGATTAGTTCGACTAACTAAAAAATTGAAATTAATTTTTTAGAGTCTCACGAATAAAATAATTGATTGAATAGGGAATTATATAATTTCGGCACTCAGTCCGAGGTCTAATAACTTAGAACACCTGGGTTTTAACTCGTCAAATTCTCCTGTTTTTACAGCGCATTTCCCTTTAAAATGCACGAGGTAAGTACATTGTTCTGCCTGTTCGAGAGTATGATCACAAACATCAATCAACGAATTAATGACATACTCAAAAGAATGTACATCATCATTAAATAAAACAATTTCATGCTGATTAACCTCCAGCTCGAGGATATCAACATCTTCTCTTTTCTTTTCTTTAATTCCCATCTCGTAGTTCATTTACATTTCTAAATCAAAGTGCTAAATTACATATTTTAACGCAACCCAATTATTTCTTTCTAAAGTTTTTTGAAGTTTTAGTCCGTTTTTAACGGCCTCCTTATCGATCACCGGGATATCTTCAGTATAAAAACCACTTAAAAGCAAGGTCCCGTTTTCCTCCAGATTTTCTGCATAAGCAGCAATATCCTTCAACAAAATATTACGGTTGATATTGGCAATGATTAGGTCGTATTTCTTTTTCCCCAACAATGAAGCATCACCCTCATAAACCTTAATATTCCTGCAATGATTTCTTTCAACATTTTCAAGTGAATTCTCATAACACCAGGTATCAATATCAATGGCATCCAACTTCTTTGCTCCTCTCATTTCGGCAAAAATTGCCAGTATCCCGGTTCCGCACCCCATGTCGAGTACCTTTTTATCTTTCAGATCTAGATCGATCATATGCTGAATCATCAGATGTGTAGTCTCATGATGCCCTGTGCCAAAACTCATTTTGGGTTCGATCACAATTTCAAAGGGAAGATCCGTTTTTTTATGAAAAGGTGCTCTGATACTTACCAGATCATCAACTACCAAGGGCTTAAAATTCTTTTCCCACTCTTCATTCCAGTTGACCTGTTCAATCTCCTCTTTGGTATAAGTGATCTTACAAAGATCTGAATTCAGAATTTGAACTCCCTCTAAGATATTTTCTTTCCAGTCTTTTTTTTGAATATAGGCAGTTACACCTCCTTCTGTTTCAGTAAAACTCTCAAAACCTACCTCTCCCAGCTCAGCAATCAGAATCTCTTTTGCTGTTTCTTCATCAAGCCCTTTTGGTTCTATGAAAAAAGTATAACCTATATAGTTCATTTCTAAATTGTCAGAGTTAAAAAAAGCTCCCTGAACCATTCAACTCAGGGAACTTCTATTTTAAAATTTTGTTTTATATCGCTTTGATAATCGCAGTAAAATCATCCGCTTTTAAAGCAGCCCCACCAATCAAACCACCGTCAACATCTTCTTTTGAAAAAATCTCTTTGGCATTTCCGGGTTTTACACTACCTCCGTAAAGGATACTTACTTCCTCAGCTACATCACTGATATATCTTTGTGCCACAAGCTCTCGAACAAAAGCGTGCATTTCCTGTGCCTGTTCCGGAGAAGCTGTTTCACCGGTTCCTATAGCCCATACAGGCTCGTAAGCTAAGATCACATTCTTCCATTCATCAGAGGTCAGGTGAAATAATCCTTTTTTAACCTGCTCTTCAACCACTTTAAAATGGTTTCCACTTTTCCTGTCTTCCAACACTTCACCAAAGCAATAAATCACTTCCATTCCGTGAGCCAAAGCCGTATCCACCTTTTTAGCCAGCAGTTCATTGGTTTCGCCAAAATATTCTCTACGTTCAGAGTGACCCAAGATTACTGTTTCTACATGTACACTTTTAAGCATATCGGCTGAGATCTCACCGGTATAAGCACCACTCTCCGCCTGATGCATATTTTGTGCAGCAACCTCTATTTTACAATCTTTTGTCATTTTCGATGCTTTTTGCAGATTTGTAAACGGAGGTGCAATAATTACTCTTGTATCTTTTAATTTTACCCCTTTTACCTGTTTTATCAGATCTTTGACTAAAACCTTGGTTTCTTTATAGGTTTTATTCATTTTCCAGTTTCCTGCTACTATCTTGTTTCTCATGTTGTGATATTTTAATTTAAATGCAAAGATACTAAGAAAGCAAATAAAAGAATACATAAAATAGTTACTTTTGCATTACAAATTTTTTAAAAATGAACAGGCAGCAACTCATTGATCAAATCAAAAAAAAGAAATCGTTTTTATGTATCGGTCTGGATGTGGATCTCGATAAAATTCCGGCTCATTTATTAACTTTTGAAGATCCAATTTTCGAATTCAACAAACAACTGATCGAAGCCACCCATCATCTGGCAGTAGCGTACAAACCTAATACTGCTTTTTATGAGGCTTATGGTTTAAAAGGCTGGAGATCACTCCAAAAAACCATCGATTATCTCAACTCTAATTACCCGGAGATCTTTACCATTGCCGATGCCAAACGTGGCGATATTGGCAATACTTCCACCCGCTATGCCAAAGCATTTTTTGAAGATATGAATTTCGATTCGATTACCGTGGCCCCTTATATGGGGATTGATTCTGTTGAGCCTTTTCTCGCCTTCGCAGATAAATTTACCATCCTCCTTGCGCTTACTTCCAACAAAGGCGGACTCGATTTCCAGATCCTAAAAGATGAAAATGGACAGACCCTGTATGAAAAAGTATTACAAACCTCAAAGAACTGGAAAAACAGTGATCAGCTGATGTATGTGGTGGGGGCTACCCGGCCTGAATTTTTCCAGAATATCAGAAAAATTGTTCCCGATCATTTTCTGCTGGTTCCCGGAGTTGGCGCCCAGGGCGGAAGTTTACAGGAAGTATGCAAATACGGAATAAATAAAGATATCGGACTCCTGGTCAACTCTTCGAGAGGAATTATTTATGCCTCTTCCGGAAAGGATTTTGCAGAAAAAGCAAAAGAAAAAGCGCTTGAACTTCAAAAAGAAATGGAAGAAATCATAATAAAAAGATAAACGTATCTTTGCAAAAAATTTATCAGTAGTACAAATGGGAAATATTGTAGCAATTGTAGGCAGGCCTAATGTTGGAAAATCAACACTTTTTAATCGTTTAATTCAGCGAAGAGAAGCCATTGTTGATGCTGTAAGCGGCGTAACCCGCGACAGGCATTACGGAAAAACCGACTGGAACGGTAAAGAATTCTCGGTAATTGATACCGGAGGATATGTGGTTGGAAGCGATGATATTTTTGAAGCTGAGATCGATAAACAGGTAAATCTGGCTATTGATGAAGCGGACGCTATTGTTTTTATGGTAGATGTGGAAAATGGTGTTACCGGGATGGATGAGGAGGTCGCAGACATCTTACGACAGTCTAAAAAACCGGTCTTCCTGGTGGTTAATAAGGTTGATACGGCAAAAAGAGTAAATGATGCTGTTGAGTTCTATTCTTTGGGGCTGGGAGAATATTATACCATTTCGAGTATCAACGGCAGTGGTACCGGCGATTTACTCGATGCCCTTGTAGAAGCCTTACCTGAGATAGAAGAAGAGGAACCTGATGAGCTCCCTAGGTTTGCAGTTGTAGGAAGGCCCAATGCAGGGAAATCATCATTTATCAATGCTTTGATAGGAGAAGATCGTTATATTGTAACCGATATCGCAGGAACTACAAGAGATTCTATTGATACCAAATATAATCGCTTTGGGTTTGATTTCAATCTGGTAGACACTGCCGGAATCAGGAAAAAATCAAAAGTAAAAGAAGATCTTGAGTTTTATTCGGTAATGCGGTCTGTAAGAGCTATCGAGCACAGTGATGTTTGTATTTTAGTGGTAGATGCTACCCGAGGTTTTGAAGGGCAGGACCAAAGTATCTTCTGGCTGGCAGAAAAGAACAGAAAAGGAATTGTGATCCTGGTAAATAAATGGGATCTGGTTGAAAAAGACACCCATACCACCAAACAGTTCGAGCAAAAGATCCGTCAGGAGATCGCTCCCTTTACCGATGTTCCTATTGTGTTCATTTCGGCTTTGACCAAACAACGCATCTTTAAAGCCATTGAGACAGCTGTTGAGGTTTTTGAAAACAGAAAACAACACATTGCTACCAGTAAATTAAATGAAACGATGCTGGAAATTGTTAAACAAAATCCGCCACCGGCTTATAAAGGCAAATACATCAAAATAAAATATTGTATGCAATTGCCTACTCCAACCCCACAGTTTGCTTTTTTTGCCAATTTGCCACAATATGTAAAAGATCCATATAAACGGTATGTAGAAAATAAAATGCGTGAATATTATAATTTTACAGGAGTACCGATAACGATCTACTTTAGGAAAAAGTAAGAGTTTATTGTTGCTTTTTTTGTAAAATACAATGTATTAAACCTCAGGGCAAGCCCTGAACCCTATAATAGAAATCGACACAGGAGTTGAGGTACCTGCTTCGCCGTTAAGGCGGGTTAAACCAAAAAAAACCTCTATATTTCTATAGAGGGCTATTTGTTTTTATACGACAGATTATTTTATGAAACCGGAACTTTCAATTCTATAGTACCCAGATCTGTAGTTTCTCCAATAACTACATTAAAAAATTCAGGTGATTCATAATTAATATATTCATTTTCTTCAATTTTAATAAGATATTCCCCTGCATTTATTCCTTTTATTATAAAATCACCATTTTCGTTTGTTCGTGTTTCAGTAACATAAATACCCTCTTTAGAAAAAACACTTACAATAACATCATTCAAAGGCACAACTCCATCAATATGATCTCCTTCTGTGGCTTCAGCAACTACCTTTCCTTTGATTGAACCTGAATTCATCTCGGCATTGACTCTTATAACAGGCTTTAAAATATATTTTCCGGAATTTCCTGCTTTAACAATTGATTTTTGAACATCCCAGTCGAGTATAAAAGTGTAACTGTATCCCGCTTCTAATTCGGTATTCAATTTTAATTTTAATCCGGATTGTTGTGCGCTTGGCGTATCAAGATGAATAGGATCTGGTTTACCTTCAACCACAACAGTATTATTATCACTCAGGATCAGGCGTATTTGATTTAACATACCCGAAGGAAGAATTTCATCAGATAATAACAGATCATTTCCGGCAACAAGTTCTGTTAGATCAACATTGATAGAATAACCACTTTCCGGTTTAAGACTCACCCAATCATTCCCACTCTCTGAGCTTTGATATTGAATATCGATTATTTCAATGTTAACTTCCTGATAATCTCCGGGAGCATCCACCAGTTTTAATTGAATTCTTGCAGTTTTACTCTCTCTATCCATATTATCTTCGCTGCAACTGTGCAATCCAAAAGATAAAATGATAGTAATCATAAATAAAAATACATTTTTTTTCATAGCTAAATTTGTATTTAATGGTTAATAATATTATTTGGGGAGTAAAAATAGGTGCAATTTCTAAAGTAAATCTTAAGCTTACACTATCCCTTTAAAACGAAAGATTATATTCATTATTGTTAAAGAACTATTCCACCATACCTTTTAACATTTACTTTCCTCAAAAATGCTTTTATCAACTTAAACAGCATACTTTAAACACAAAAAAAGGCTACCATTGGGTAGCCTTTTAAAATAATATATTAATTGTATTTTACATAGGATTTTGTAGAGATGGCATGGGGCAGTCACCGATTGCAGCATGTAATGCAATATACGTATCACCAGATTCTTCCTTAGTTAACCAAGGAATTTTCTTAAAGGTGTATGATGTTTCACCCGGAGTCAGTTTATGCTGATATAATTTATGCATATCATCAGTGAGAATTTCTTTTTTATCCAAGTCATATTTAGGTATTCTGTCGGCTCCAATGTAAAGATCCAATTGAATATTAAAACCTTTATATTTTTCAAACATATTGTAAGTAATATCAACATAAGGTTTGCCGTCTTCCATATAGGAAGTTAAATAAACGGTACCTACTTCCATTGCTAATTCATCAACCACTGTACCTTTTTTATCTTGTGGTGCACACATTGTTGGATTTACTAAAAGGGATACGGGATATTTAGTATCATAAAATTCTTTAAAACCAAATTTATTTGACCAGAAGATATATTTCTCGCTATCATACATCATTGACAAACAAGCTTCTTTTTCCGGGGATTGATAATCATTACCAAAACCACACCAGCAATCACAGCATTGAGTATAGTAATCAATAAAAGCAAACCAAGGTTTACCAAGTACATCACATCCACCCCAGGCGGTTTCACCACCTCCATCTGCTATTACATCTGCATGTACTAATACATAGAGTTTTGTTGAGGAGCATTCTTCTTCTGGGTTTATTCCAAAATCTGTTAAAGGTATTTGAAATGTTGCTGTTTTCTCTCCTGCAGGAATGGTAGCCTTATAAGGGAAATGACCAGCTGGAGGTCTTGATGTAGGCTCATCCATAACAACATTAATCTTAACATTTTCATCTTTGTCTTCAAAACCTTCTTTGGAATATACTGTAATATAAAGATTTTGATCATCATTACCAACGGTAACTTTTCCTGCATCAATATGCTGTCCTGCAATTAAACAATATTCTTCCTCACCACAATAATGAACTTTATCGGGAGTAGTAATCTTATTCATAGGTTTTGTTTCTACAAAATCATTAGAATTTGGATCAACAGGGTCAATCTGACTTTGTTCGCAAGAATAAAAGGAAAGGGTAGCAATTAAAATAAGACTGAAAAAAAGTAATATCTTTTTCATAATTAAGGGGATTTAGAAATTAATAACCAACAAATTTAATAAATTTTTAACATTTATCAAAATTAAAATAACATTCTTTTATTTTGTTAAATATTGATAATAAGTAAAATAAAAAAGACTGCCTTTAAAAGCAGTCTTTTAAAAGTAATCGTTTACTTTGGTTAATTATGAGCAATTGGGTCTGGATTTCCATCCGGATCACCGTTTACAGTTCCGTCAGAATGAACTCCCAATAACAGTAAGCCACAAACATGTGGTGATGCCATTGAAGTTCCGCTAATGGTATTGTAACCTCCATCTTTCCATGTTGAATAAATTGAAACACCGGGTGCACAATATTCGATTGGCGGATTTCCATAATTTGAAAAATAAGCAAAATCGTCATTATCATCCATGGCAGAAACCGTATAGATATTGGAACCATTTGCTCTTGCGGGAGAATGGTTGTTAGCATCATCACTTTCGTTACCGGCTTATAAAGGCAAATACATCAAAATAAAATATTGTATGCAATTACCTACTCCAACCCCGCAATTTGCTTTTTTTGCCAATTTACCACAATATGTAAAAGATCCATATAAACGGTATGTAGAAAATAAAATGCGTAAATATTATAATTTTAAAGGAGTACCGATTACCATTTATTTCAGGAAGAATTAATCGTATGTAAATAGCCGTATTTTACCAGGTCTTCAGGCTTTTTGATGTTAAACAACGTAGCATTCTGTAATAAAACCAGATGATCAGCAATATCAATCACATTCTTATAATCATGATCGGTAATAATAAATCCTTTTTTGTGTTTTAATGAAAGTATATTCTCTTTAATAGTTTCCCTGCCTATCGGACTTACAGCATTAAAAGGTTCATCCAGAAGGATTATCTCTGCGTTAGAATTAATAATCAATAGGATCTCAAGTATTCTTCTTTGGCCTCCTGAAAGTTGATGATTCTTATGATCTAATACCGGCCTGATAATCTCATTTTCCAACAACAGGTATCTTTTTTCTTTTGGTAAAAATAATCTGATTATATGCCTGACTTTTAAGTTATTTGGAAGAAAATGAAACTGAGGTAGATAGTTGATATGATTTCTTCCTTCATGAAGAGTTCTGATTATCTTTGTTCCAACCCTTACATATTTAAAATCTGCTTTATCAACACCAAAGATAATCTTAAGTAAAGTTGATTTTCCTGAACCATTCCGCCCCAGCAAACCTTTGATCTCTCCCTTTTTACAGGAAATATAGATATTACTCAATATCCTGTTGGTATCAAAATACTTTGTAATACTATCTGCATGTAAATCACACATTATAAATACTTTATACTTAATATTAACATCAAATTAATCAAAGCAATTAAGAGAGTTGAAGCCCATAAAATTTCTTTACTCAATCCTAAATTGAAGAAATAAAAATATTCATTTTTATCTTTAATTTCATATAGAAAAAAATGTACTAACAAGGAAATTAATATATAAGAAAAGCCTATGCTCCAAAAAAAATCATTAAATGAAAGAAAGCCTATAACAATTGAAATTAAATAAGATAAAAAGAAGATCTTTTTTTGAAATAACAATATATTTTTAATCAATCTCAATCAAAATGCAGTAAACGTTTACACAAAACACGAAACTCAAAACACGGAACTCAAAACACGAAACTCAAAACACGGAACTCAAAACACAGAACTCAAAACACGAAACTCAAAACACGAAACTCAAAACACGAAACTCAGAACACGGAACTCAGAACACGGAACTCAGAACAACAAACACTTTGTTTACCATCCTCCGCTGGCACCACCGCCACCAAAGCCGCCACCGCCGAAACCGCCGCTGAAACCGCCGCCGCCAAAGCCTCCACTGCTTCCTCCGCCGAAGCCGCCACTGCCTCCGAAACCACCTCCTCGGTAAGATCCTCGACCCATATCACTTAAAATAATAGCATCCAATAACGACATACCACCTCCTTTACTTCCACCATTACGACCCCCACCACCTCTTCTGTTTCTGCGTGACAGGATTAAAATAAGCATCATGATAAGGAAAATATAAAAGAAAATTGGAACCTCACCACTGGACTCACTTTGCTGTTGATCTGCCTCATATTCCCCATTCATAATCTGGAAAATACGGGTAGTCCCCATATCAAGACCTATAAAATATTCTCCATTTTTAAAATGTGGTTTTATGATTGTCTCTATAATTCTTCTGGAAAGTGCATCTGTTAACTTACTTTCAACACCATATCCGGTTTGAATAGTAATTCTACGATCATTTTTAGATACCAGAATCAGTATTCCGTTATCTTTCCCCTTTTGGCCTATTCCCCACTTGTGGGCAAGTTCCACTGCATACTGAGCCACATCCTGACCATTAAGAGAATTTACAGTAACCACCACTATTTGTGTTGAGGTGGAATCACTGTATCGAATCAGTTTTTCTTCCAGCTGTTTCACCTGCAATCCATCCATCATATGAGCAAAATCGTAAACACTGGTTTGAAATTCAGGTTTTTCAGGAATGCCATCCTGTGAAAAAACAGAAGGAATATTGACAAATAGGATAAAAGATATTATTCCTATATATTTAAATAATTTTTGATACATTTCTTAAAAAAATTATTAGTAATATTGAACTGCAATATACCAATTTTTTAGCATCCAATTTAAAATATTAAGTATGAAAAAAATAATTCTCATTCTGTTTTTAATTAGCTCTACGGGATTTTCTCAACAGATCAACATGGAAAAATTAAAAAATATGACTCCGAGATCTGTCGGACCTGCAGGAATGAGCGGAAGAATAACCGCTATTGATGTAGTAAATAAAAAGCCTTCAGTGATCTTTGTAGGAGCTGCTTCAGGCGGAGTTTGGAAATCAGAAGATGAAGGAATCTCCTGGAATCCTGTATTCGATAAAGTCAATATCCAGTCAATTGGTGCAATCTCCATCCAGCAAACTAACCCTGATGTGATCTGGGTAGGAACAGGTGAAGGAAATCCAAGAAACAGTGTAAACGGAGGATATGGTATTTATAAAAGTCTGGACGGCGGCAAAAACTGGAAATTGATGGGCCTGGAAAAAACCAGAAATATTCACCGTATCGTAATTGATAAAGACAATCCGAATACGGTATATGTAGCTGCAATTGGTTCTTCCTGGGGAGAACATCCTGAAAGAGGGGTTTTTAAAACCACTGACGGAGGAGAAACCTGGAAGAAGATTCTTTTTGTAAACAACCGAACGGGTGCTGCCGATCTGGTTATGGATGCCAATAATCCGAATAAACTGATCGCCGCCTTGTGGGAACACCGCAGAAAACCCTATACTTTTACTTCAGGTGGAAAAGGTTCCGGACTATATATTACTTATGATGGTGGTAAAAACTGGACTAAAAAGACTGATAAAGACGGACTTCCAAAAGGAGAATTAGGAAGAATTGGTATCGCCATCTCAAAAAGTAATCCTAAAGTTGTTTACGCCCTGATCGAAGCCAAAAAAAATGCTCTGTACCGATCGGATGACGGAGGTTTTAAATGGAAGATGATCAACAACAAATCAAGTGGAAGAGGTTCCGGAGGTATTGGCAACCGGCCTTTTTATTACTCCGATATCTTTGTTGACCCGACCAATGAAAACAGGGTTTACAGTGTTTTTACCTACGTGAATTACAGTATCGACGGAGGGAAAAGTTTTAAACAACTCATGCCTGCTTACGGTTCAGATTCGGGAGTTCACCCCGATCACCACGCATGGTGGATCCATCCAGAAAATCCCGATTTTATGATCGATGGAAATGATGGCGGACTCAACATCACCAAAGACAAAGGTAAATCATGGAGATTTGTTGAAAATCTGCCTGTAGGACAATTCTATCATATCAATGTAGATCAGGATTTTCCTTACAATTTGTACGGTGGAATGCAGGATAACGGTTCATGGGCCGGACCTGCCTATGTACTGAAAGCCCAGGGAATAAGAAATTCTTACTGGCAGGAATTGATGTTTGGCGACGGATTTGATGTGATCCCCGATCCGAAAGATTCACGCTACGGTTACGCTATGTCTCAACAGGGCTATGTAGGAAGATATGACCGCAAGACCGGACTCACAAAAATGATCCGTCCAACACATCCCGATCCGGATGTAACTTTACGTTTTAACTGGAATTCGGCCATTGCCATGGATCCTTTTAACAGTAATACCATTTATTTTGGAAGCCAGTTTGTGCATAAATCGACAGATAAGGGAGATACCTGGGAAATCATCTCTCCCGATCTGACCACCAACGATCCTGAAAAACAAAAACAATATGAAAGCGGCGGACTCACTATGGATGCCACAGGTGCCGAAAATTATTGCACCATTCTGGCCATCAGTCCAAGCACTCTAAACAGAAATGTGATCTGGGTGGGCACAGATGACGGAAGAATTCAACTCACCAAAGATGGCGGAAAGAACTGGACGGACGTGAGCCCCATGATATCAGGTTTCCCAAAAAATGCCTGGATAGCCCAGATCAAACCCTCTTCTTTTGTGCCCGGAGAAGCTTATATTGTTGTAAATAACTATCGTAATTTCGATTTTAAGCCATATCTGTACAAAACACAGAATTACGGTAAAAGCTGGGTAAATCTTTTAAATGGAAAAACGGAAGAGTTTGGATATTCTTTATCGTTTGTACAAGATCCTGTTGATAAAAGGCTGGTTTTTCTCGGCACGGAACACGGACTCTATTTCAGCCTGGATGAAGCAAAATCATGGACCAAATGGACTGAAGGTTATCCGAGTGTTCCCACAATGGATATGGTGATCCATCCGGTAGAGAATGATCTGGATGTGGCTACTTTCGGACGTTCTTTTTATGTTTTAGATGATATCCGTCCTTTACGTGAGATCGCCAGGGAAGGTAAGGAAACACTAAATAAAACTTTAAAGATCTTTACCCCACCAACTGCCTACATCACAAGAACTCAACAACCCAGCGGTACGAGATTTGGCGGAAATGCGATGTTCAATGGTAAGAACAGAAGCCGTGGAGCCATGATCAGCTATATATTGAACAAACCTGAAAAGAAAAGTGAGAATTCCGATAAGGAAAAGGCAGAGAAAAAATCGATTAAAAATG
Organism: Flavobacteriaceae bacterium; assembly: GCA_024762795.1. GTDB lineage: Bacteria > Bacteroidota > Bacteroidia > Flavobacteriales > Flavobacteriaceae > Namhaeicola. The sequence goes on from JANTGS010000012.1 coordinate 47,128, forward strand.
ATTCTTTGGTATTACAGGTTTACAATGCTCAAAACAAACTTATCAGAACTCTTAAAAGTAAAGCGCCAAAAGACAACGGACTTAACCGGATGTACTGGTATATGAATGAAAAAGGAGTAAGAGGGCCTTCCAGAAAGATCAGTAAAAGTAAAAGTGAACCCGGAGGAGTAACAGTTCTACCCGGGACATACAAACTCGTTCTGCAATACAATGGTGTAAAGGACTCTACAAATATCACAGTTAAATATGATCCGAGAATTCCATTATCCTATGAGGTACTTAAAAGTAAATACGATCTGCAAAAACAGATAGAAAAGAAACTTGACCTTACTTACCGAGCTGTTAATCAATTGAATGAATCTAAAAAGATTGCTGAAACCTATAAAAAACAGGCCAAAGAGATCGATAAGAAACTCTACAAGGATTTGATCAAAGAAAGCGACTCGATTATTAAACAGATCAATGGATTGATAGACGATATGCTGGGCAAAGAAGATAAACGACAGGGGATCACGGCAACCCAAAAGCCTTCAAATATTTCTTATTTGTACACGGCCAGTAATTATATCAGTTCATTACAGGGTAAACCCGGCAAGACTGAAATGCAGTTATTGAACAATGCTTACGTCAAGATCGATCCGGTAATAGCTGATATTAATAAGTTTTATAAAACCGACTGGATCGCCTACAGAAAGAAAGTTGAAAATCAGAAATTATCTCCATTTAAGGATTATAAAGAACTGGAGTAGTTATCTAATCTAAACTTTTACAAATCTGTTATTCTTTAAATACACAATGGGTAGATGAAAATTTTAAGATTTATATTAATTATTACTCTTACAGTTATAGTGGGAATAACGATAGCGTGGTTTGGATTTTTAAAACCAAAACCTCCGCCTATCTTACCGGAAGATCGAGCACAAATTATGATAATGCCACTCCCGGCTGAGCTCACTTTGAGCGATGGACAATTTTTGATCGATTCAGATTTTGGGTTTGCCCTCAAAAATGTTTCAACTCCCAAACTTATCCGTGCAATAGATCGGTTTTATACTAAATTAGAACTACAAACCGGGATTTCTTTTTCTAATAAAAGTGAACAAAAATTAATATTGGATTGTCATAATAAAGGAGACAAGTACCCTTCTGTCAATGACAATGAATCCTATAGCTTATCTGTAAATGATCAGAAAATATCTCTTTCTGCCAATTCTGAAACAGGTATTTTATATAGCTTAGAATCTTTATTTCAGCTGGTAAAATTTAAAGACGGACAATGGATAATTCCTACTCTTAAATTAAAGGATGAACCCAGGTATCCTTGGCGAGGACTAATGATAGATGTGGCCCGACATTGGGTGCCTAAGGAAGTAATACTTCGAAATCTGGATGCGATGGCCAGCGTTAAAATGAATGTATTGCACTGGCATTTAACAGATTATCAAGGTTTTAGAATAGAATCTAAAATTTATCCCAAACTTCATAAAAAAGGCTCTGATGGAGATTATTATACTCAGGAGGATATTAAAGAAGTTATTAATTATGCCGCAGATCGTGGTATACGTGTAATTCCCGAGTTTGATGTACCCGGACATACCACTGCATGGTTCGTTGGATATCCTGAACTTGCAACTGTTCAAAGGACTTATGTACTGGATAGTGTCTTTGGCATACTTGATCCTGTTATGGATCCTACCCAAGATAAGGTTTATGATTTTCTGGATCATTTTATTGGCGAAATGGCAGCTTTATTTCCCGATGAATACATTCATATTGGCGGAGATGAGGTAAATCCAAAACAATGGGAAGAAAATAAAGGGATACAAGAATATATGGCGGATAAAAGGATTTCTGACCCTCATGAACTGCAAGCTCATTTTAACATACGTCTTCAAAAGATTATAGAGAAATATGGTAAAAAAATGATGGGTTGGGATGAGATCATACATCCTGATCTACCAAATAATAACATCGCCGTGCAATCATGGAGAAATCAAAAGTCTCTTTGGGAAGCTGCAAGAAATGGAAAAAAATCTGTGCTATCTGCCGGATACTACTTAGATTACAAACAACCTGCTGCATTTCATTACAAAGTAGACCCAACGGTAATTACAGGAGCTGTAAGCATTGAAATTGACACTGCAAACTGGAAAAGTTGGGATTGTAAGATGTATGTTAGAGAGATGGAGATAGAGAGTTCTCTTTATTTGTTTGGTAAAAATGATAATCTGAGAGGAATTATGAGTTCTATGGATGGTGCCTCAGATTTTACTGATGTTACTGTAAATAATGGGATTTTAGCTTTTGATTATGAAAGTCCTTTCGGAGCTATAAAATATAAACTTAAAATGAAAGGAGATTCCATCAACGGTGAAGCAAAAGTAGCATTGTTTACAATTGATATCAAGGGGAAAAAAACGGGAGGCAGTGATATGGTTGGTGGAAAACCATTACCAAAATTTGAAAAAATTGAACCACTAACTCCTGAACAAACCAG
>JANTGS010000013.1 GCA_024762795.1 Flavobacteriaceae bacterium
CGAAGAAAAAACAAAAAAAACCTACCATGCGAAAGCATGGGAAAGGATTTTGCTTGAATCCTTTCCGATTCGGGATCAGCGATTTCAGGTGTCAAGTCAAATATATTCCTAACATACCAAGACTTGTTCTTTTTGCTTATTGCTTCTTTAAAAAATTTAACCATAGCACGGCTATGCTTAAATTTTTCGCCTAGTACTCAACAAAAATAACGGTGTCTTATATGTCAAAATGCACTTAACTTGACACCAGGAGCTAATCCCTTGAATAATTTACTTTCAAAAGGCGAAGAAAAAACAAATCCGCCTTGCCGGCCAATGTCAATAAGTTGAAGAATCTAAATTCCCTTTCAATAATTTTTAGCCTAACCCTAAAGGGAAAATCATTAAATGCTTCGTTCTTTTGGGTCCCCTGTTACGCTAGCAGGTGAGCTCAAGGGAAAAGGGAAGGACAAAAAACTTAAATTATTGACATTGACATTGACTTTGCCGGCCGGCAGAAAATCATTCACACGAGAGCGTGAAGAGGATTTTTCCAGAATCATTTGTCAATCCGAGCCTGCCTTTCGGCAGACAGGTGCAGTCGGGAATTTATAATATTTAAACAAGTCTCAATTGAGCCTGGTAGTCTTCGGGCAATATTAAACTGACACCAACTGTAGTTATTACAATTGTAAATTATAGGTGAATCCCAATCTGTAAAAAAGAAATACTATTTATAAGGTCACCTCTAAAATACAGGCCGGATGATTATAGATTTTAGTCTTGTGGATTATGATCAGAAAATTTGTATTGAAAAATTTAATTTAGAGTGTAACAAAGTTTCCTTTGCTGCGTCTGATTGTTAAGATAAAAAATGAAATCACTTTTTTATCATTAGTACCTAAATAAAATATAGATGATCAGAATTAATAATTTACATAAGTCTTATCCTATGGGTAAAGATTCTCTTCATGTGCTTAAGGGAATCAATCTACATGTTAAAGAAGGAGAATTTGTTTCAATCATGGGGTCGTCAGGATCGGGAAAATCAACTCTGCTGAATATTATCGGACTATTAGATAACTATGATGAAGGAGAATATTTTCTCAATAGTCAGCTGATTGAAAACCTGGATGAAAAGAAAGCAGCCTTATTACGAAATAAATTTCTGGGATTTGTTTTTCAGTCGTTTAACCTGATCACTTACAAAACAGCGCTGGAAAATATAGCATTACCTCTTTATTATAAAGGAATTCACAGAAAAGAGCGTCAAAAGATTGCTACAGAATATCTCGATAAGGTTGGTTTGTTAGACTGGGCCAATCATTTACCCAGTGAACTTTCGGGAGGGCAAAAACAACGTGTGGCTGTAGCAAGAGCTTTGGCTACTCAACCTAAACTAATCCTGGCAGATGAACCTACCGGAGCCTTGGATTCTGTTACTTCAGATCAGATTATGGAACTTTTAAGTGAGATTCATAATGAAGGGATGACCATCTTGGTGATTACCCACGAAGAAGAGATAGCCGAGCAAACAGACAGGATTATCAGATTAAAAGATGGTCTGATTATGAGTGATGAAAAAGTGATAAAGAATAAAGAATTAGCATAATCATTTCTTAAGAAAATCAGATGTTCGATATCGATCGTTGGCGGGAAATATTTCAATCAATCCAAAAAAATAAACTTAGAACTTTTTTGGGGGCTTTTACTGTTGCTTTGGGGATCTTTATTTTTACAGTCCTCTTTGGAATGGGTAACGGACTCAAAAATACTTTTAATGAATTTTTTATGGATGATGCTCAAAATGTGATCTTTATCAGTACAGGCAGAACCACAAAAGCTTACCACGGATTTAAAGAGGGAAGAAGAATACAGTTAAAAAATGAAGATTTTGACCTGTTAAAAAAAGAATTTGGAGATAAGATAGAATACATATCGGCAAGAATCTATAAAAGTGTCAGCGCCAAATATAAAAAGGAATCCGGGGTTTATAATGTCAGGGCTGTACATCCCGATCATCAGTTTCTTGAGAATACCATTATGACGGAGGGAAGATTTCTGAATAATCTTGATATTAAGAATAAAGCGCGTTACGCGGTGATTGGACGTCTTGTTGAAAAAGATCTTTTCGTTAATGAGAGCGCTCTGAATAAGAATATCAATATGAATGGCCTGTCCTGGAAGGTCATTGGGGTGTTTAGAGATGCCGGAGGAGATAATGAAGAGCGACAGATCTATTTACCGGTGTCAACGGTTCAACTGATCTATAAAAATACCGATCATTTAGATCAGATAAACCTTTCTTATAATCTTGCCATTGGTGTTGACGGTGCCCGGAAGATGGTAAGAGATATAAAAAAGACTCTAAAGAAAAAATTCCATGTAGCAAAAGATGACAGAGGAGCTATTTATGTACGTTCCGTTTTTGAAAATGTGGAAATGAATATGCAATTTGTCAACGTTCTGCAATTGATTGTACTATTTATTGGAATTGGAACCCTCTTTGCCGGAGCTATAGGTATTGGTAATATTATGGTCTTTGTGGTAAAAGAACGTACTAAGGAGCTGGGAATCAGAAAGGCGCTTGGTGCTTCACCAAGATCTATTGTCTGGCTGATCCTTCAGGAGTCCATTTTTGTTACGGCTATTGCCGGATATGCAGGCTTGTTACTGGCGGTTTTTGTGCTGAGCAGGATGGGAAACAGTTTAAAAGATTATTTTATTACAAACCCTCAGGTAAATACTTCAACTATTGTTACTGCTACGATTATTTTGATTGTTGTAGGAGCAATAGCAGGTTATATTCCGGCCAAAAGGGCAGCAAGTATAAGGCCTATAGTGGCTTTAAGTGATGATTAAAGTATAAAAGATGAAATTTATTTTTGATAGAGATACCTGGCAGGAAATTTTTGATTCGATCAAAAAGAGTAAACTGCGTACTGCGATCACCGTTATAGGTGTTTTATGGGGTATTTTTCTTTTCATCACCTTACAGGGAGCCTCGAGAGGAATGGAAAATGGGTTCGATAAAGCCTTCAGTACACTGGCTACCAATAGTATTTTTTTATGGGGAGATAGAACCGGAATACCTTATAAAGGTTTTCAAAGAGGGAAAAGGATCAGGTTAAAGATGCAGGATGTTGAAGCAATAGAAAAATTTGTTCCTGAGGTTGCTTTTGTAGCACCGAGGAACGTAAGTGGTGTTTTTGGCGGACAACAGGCAACAGTAAAGAGAAATACCAACACTAAGAACTACAGTATATTTGGCGATTACCCCGTTTTAGATAAAGTAGCCAAAGTAAATCTTAATGAGGGCAGATTTCTCAACCTTAATGATATTAAATATGAAAAGAAGGTTTGTATAATAGGCGAACAGATTGTAGATGATCTTTTTGAAAAGGACGAAAAAGTGATAGGGAATTACGTATTGATCAACGGTAGTTATTTTAATATTGTTGGGGTGTTCAGAAGAGCCCAGGGAGTTGCTTTTGAAGGAGATAATTCCATTTATATTCCTTTTACAACTTTTAGAAAAATGTATAATACCGCCGATCATATCAGCTGGATGATCATAGCGGCATATCCCGAGGCAGATATTGTCAAGGTGGAAAAGAGTGTTAAGGATGTTTTAAGAAAACTACATAATGTAGCTCCCGAAGATGAAAGGGCATTCGGTTCTTTTAATTTTGGAGAAATGTTCGAAAAGACTATGGGTTTTGTAAAAGGAATTAAATTTCTTACCTGGTTTGTGGGAATTGCAACCTTGATTGCAGGAGTTATTGCTATTGCAAGTATCTTACTTATCACGGTTAAAGAGAGAACTCAGGAAATTGGTATCCGGAGAGCTATAGGAGCAACTCCCAAGGCTATTAAAGAACAGATCATACTGGAATCTGTATTCTTAACCCTTTTAGCAGGTATTTTAGGACTTATCTTTTCCGGAGGAGTATTGTATATAATCAATTTAAAGACTCAGGATATCGATTTTCCGTTTACCAATCCTACGGTAAGTGTTCCCATCGCCCTGGGCGCTATTTTTGTATTGGTGGCACTGGGTACTCTGATCGGTATGATTCCGGCACAGAGGGCAGTGAGTATCAAGCCGATTGAAGCATTAAGAGATGAATAAAATTAATAAAACAGGTGGTCTTTAAAAGATTTGTTAAAGACGCCTCTGAATAATGAAAATTAAATAAAATAAGACTGATGAAAAAAATTATTATTTTTTCCGTGATTGGGATCGCTTTACTGGCAGTATTGATCTGGTTTGGTAAAATGAATAAAAAATCGAATAAGCTTTACGAAACTGAAAAACCATTCAGAACCACTATCGTAAAGAAAACGGTTGCCACCGGAAAAGTTGTACCTCTGGAGGAAGTTGAAATTAAACCTCAGGTATCCGGAATCATCGATAAGGTATTTCTGATTGAAGGTGCAAAGGTTAAAAAAGGAGATTTGATCGCTCAGATAAGAATTGTTCCTAATGAACAGGCCCTGATTAGTGCAAAAGGAAGGATCAGTAAAATGAAGCTAATCCTTGATAATACGGAAGTCAGCTATAAAAGAAATAAAAAACTCTTCGAAACCGGAGTGATCTCCCGAAAGGACTTTGAGAATATTGAGCTGAGCTACAATCAGGCAAAACAGGATCTGACCAATGCAAAGAACGACTATGAGATCATAAAAAAGGGTTCTGCCGGCTCTTCCGGAATGGCCAATACCAATGTAAGAGCAACTGTAGACGGTACCATTCTGGAAATTCCTGTAAAAGTTGGGCATCAGGTAATTCAGAGTAATAATTTCAACGCAGGAACAACCATCGCTTCGATTGCGGATATGAGCAAGATGATCTTTGAAGGAAAAGTGGATGAGGCCGAAGTGGGAAAGATCAAAAATGATATAGATCTTGAGATCTCTCTGGGGGCTATAGAGGATAAAAAATTCCCCGCTAAATTAACCTTTATTGCTCCTAAAGGTACAGAAGAAAATGGTTCTGTTCAGTTTAAAATTAAAGCGGATGTATTTCTGGATGAAAATTATTTTTTAAGAGCCGGTTACAGCGCCAATGCAGAAATAGTTTTAGAGCAGAAAGACAGTGTTTTTGCTATTAAAGAATCTTTACTTCAGTTTGATAAGAAAACTGAAAAACCTTATGTGGAAGTGAAAACCGGTGACCAGACTTTTGAAAAGAGAGATGTTAAACTGGGGATCTCTGATGGGATCAATGTGGAAATCGATTCAGGACTCGTAGCTGAGGATGAAATAAAGATATGGAATAAGATCAAGCCTAAAAAAGAAGAGGATGAAACTAAATAAAAAATAATTTTAAGGCTGTTGCAAAAGATAATTAATTTCTAATTCCATACAGCTTTGCAATGGTTTTATTTTGTTGATGTTTGTTAATAAAGACCTGGTTTTGACCGGGTTTTTTTTGTAAATTTACAATATAAAAAGAGTGTTGCAAAGGCGATGATTTCACAACTCTACTTAGTTTGGCAACGGTCTTAAAATACAGATGTTTTGAACAGATCAAATCTTTATTTTATCGCATTGATCCCGGGTGAAAAAATCAGGGAAGAGGTGAGGGGTTTAAAAGAGGAGTTCAAAGAACGATACGGTTCTAAACATGCTCTTAAATCTCCTGCACATATTACATTGCAACGTCCATTTCGAAGAGCAGGGAACGAGGAAGAAAAAATCGTTAAAACTCTGGAAGAATTCTCTCAGGATCAGGAACAATTTGAGGTTGAACTTTCTGGGTTCGATTGTTTTGAACCCAGAGTGATTTTTATTAAAGTTAATGATCATAAAAAAATTCAGAATCTTCACCTCAGGCTGAATCAGGTCTTGTTAAAGGACCTTAACTTCGCTGAAAAAGAGATCAATACAAAGATCCATCCGCATATAACAATTGCAACAAGAGATCTGGATAAAATCAAATTTTACAGAGCTCTGGACGAATTTAAAGACAAAGAATTTGAGGCTGATTTTAAGGTTAAAAGCCTTTTTTTATTGAAACACAATGGAAAATTCTGGGATATTTATAAGGAGTTTTCTTTTTACTCCGGAGAATCAGGGTAATATTAAAAGAAAATGGCATTATAATTGTTGGTGCTAAACAGGTATTAAATTCACAGGTTATGAAAAATCTTATTTTTTTAATTGTTGTAATGGCAGGTTTAATATCATGTGGTTCAGGTAAATCTGCCTCCGATAGACAAATTAATTCCGAAAAAGAGGTGACAGAGATCGTACATGAGCCCGGAGACACTATTCGTATTTCCAATGATGAACTGGAGTACGAGATCATTATTATTGAGAGTGGTTTCGATTCCTGGCTGGTAACACAAAAACCGATGTGGTATTATAGTGAGCCTACTTTAGAGATCAAGAACAGCCAGTATGTAACCGAATGGAATAACAGGGTAAGACAACCTAACCGCTATGATCCTAATTTGTACGAACAGATCATCGATTATGATCCGAAAATTCATTACGGACTTGAAGTGAATTACAAATTGTATATGTATTTTAAATTTTTTGAACAGAAATACCATCAAAAACTACTTTTTTACAGATGATATCTGTTTAAACTTTTATAATTAAATACTAAAATACATTGAGATTCGTTGAGTAAGCAAGATGAATCAATTGAGATGAAATACCTCTTTTTTATTATAGTTACAGTTTTTATTTATTTAAGAAATTATAAGGATACACAGTATTCTCTTTATAAAGATCGCATTACTTTTGCTGAGCAAACCCCGGATACCATCCATATCACAGATCATAAATATTTTGATATTACTTTCTATGAGGCAGGTTTTAACAAATGGCTTGCCCAACAGGAACCGATGTCTAATTTCTATGAAAGCAGTCTTGAAATCAGGAACATGCAATACGTAAATGAGTGGAACACAAGAGTGGCCAATCCGAGTATTTACGATTCGCATTTATACAGTCAGCGAATAGAATATAAGATCAATCCGAGAAAACGCTACGGACTTGAAGTGAATTATAAGCTTTATCAGTTCTTTATCTTTTTTGAAAAGAAACATGAGCAGCTTTTGCTTGACTGATACAAGTGTTTGTAAATATAACACGAAGAGGTTTCGATCAGCTATACCTAAATCTTTAAGAGTAGGGTGTAAAAGATTGAAAATCAAAAAGTATTGTTGTTTTAGACAGATATTTATCACTTTGATTTAACATTCATCAGGATCTGAAATGATTTTTGGATGTCTCTTTCTTTTACAATCAGGGTGATCTCATGGGTGGTTGAAATAATTTCCTGTACGGAAATATTTGCCCAGGCAAACTGTTTCAGTATAAAATAGTAAATCCCTGATTGTTCCAGGTTTGACTTGGGTAATTTAATGGTGATTGATGCAAGTTCCTGGATAGAGTGTATTAATTCTTCCTGTTTTAAAGCAGTTCTTACAACATCTTCAATATTAGAACTTAAAACCAGGTTGGTTTCAAATATACCCTGTGAAACAGTAAAGAATGAATCCCGGTTGCTGTTGATCTTTTCATAGATCTTTGCAATTTGTTTTTGTAGAGAACCGGAATTCTTAAAAGTAAGGTCCAGCAGATCAGATCTGACCATAAAATCTTTAAGCTCTAATGAAAAAGAGCGTATATTCTTCCGGATGCGTAAAACATGCACCGGAGATATCCTGTTGATGGCCATCATAATAGCTCCTGTTTTTACTTCTTTTGAGAGGCGTTTGGCCACTTCCGGCTGAATTTCCCTCGCTAGTGAAGATACATTGATCAGTTTATCATGCAAGGCCTCTTCAATAAATGGGGTCTGGTTGATGATCTCTTCTACAGTTTCCTGAATTGTTTTCACGTTATGATCCTTTTTGTTTAAATTTAAACAATTTGTTATAAAATGTAAAAATATTATAAAAATTTGGTTTAAGGCTTATACGCATGGATATTTGCTGAAAATAGTAAAAAAATGAAAGTACTCAAGTTTGGAGGGACGTCGGTGGGATCGGCAGAAAATATGAGAAGAGTAGCCTCTATCATTACAGATGTAGAAGGAAGTAAGATAGTGGTTTTATCCGCTATGAGCGGAACAACCAACATTTTGGTAAAGATCTCTGATTTTATAAAAAATAAAAAAACAGACCCTGCCTTACATGAAATCGATTTCCTGAAATTAAAATATCAGGCCGAGGTTGAAGAACTTTTTCATACAGGGGTTTTTCTTGAAAAAGCTCATATTTTGCTCAGTTATTATTTTAATTCTCTCGTCTCAAAAGTACAGGAGATCTATTCTTCAGAACTTGAAAAAGAGGTGCTTGCAGTTGGAGAATTGTTATCAACCCATATATTTCAATTGTTTCTTGAGCAGGAAGGTTTTTCTTCAAAATTGATCTCAGCCTTATCGTTTATGAAAATTGACGGGCAAGGGAAACCGGATATGGAATATATCTCCGGAAGTTTAAAGAAAATATTAGAAAAAAATAATGAAGAAGTAATTGTTACACAAGGTTTTATATGTGTAAATAAATTGGGAAAGATCGATAATTTGCAGCGGGGAGGGAGTGATTATACCGCTTCTTTGATCGGGGCAGCCATTCAGGCCGATCAGATTCAGATCTATACAGATATAGATGGGATGCATAACAATGATCCTCGTTATGTAGAAGATACCTTTTCAGTAGAAGAGATCTCTTTTGAAGAGGCTGCTGAGCTGGCGTATTTCGGGGCAAAGATCCTGCATCCTCAAAGTATTCTTCCGGCTAAAGAATTCAATATTCCCGTATTGGTTAAAAATACTTTTGATCCTTTATCTGCCGGTACATTGATACATAATTCTAAAATTCCCGATAACAGGATCAGGGCCATTGCTGCCAAAGATGGCATAACTGCCATTAAGATTAAATCCTACCGGATGTTGATGGCCTATGGATTTCTAAAGAAAGTGTTTGAGGTTTTTGAACAACATCAAACTTCAATCGATATGATCACAACTTCAGAAGTGGCGGTATCTTTAACCATCGATGATGATTCCCGTTTAAATCAGATCGTTCAAGATCTTAAAGGAATCTGTAATATTGAGGTGGAAAATGAATTGAGTATCATTTGTGTAGCCGGAGATCTTTCAAAGAATAAGAGCGGGATTACAGCTGAAATATTCAATTGTTTAAAAGATATTCCAGTTAGAATGATCTCTTACGGTGGCAGTAATTACAATCTTTCCTTTCTGGTGGAGAGTACGCATAAAAGCAAAGCTTTAAACCTTTTGAATCATGGATTGTTCACTGAGAGCAAAAAACATGAGACTTTGGTTAAAGTAATTTAGGTTATTTGAGAATTGTAAAAAACCGCCTTTTAGGCGGTTTTTACAATTAAATATCCTGTTTATATATCTTCAAAGCTGATATCAGTAAAGCTTTCTGTAGTGTTGTTTTCAATAACCTCACCGTTCTCCTCAACTTTTGCTTTGTGGAAATCCTTTTGATGACGCTCGGAAATTACTTCTTCACCTTTTTCATTGATGATGAAATCGGTTGAGCTGTTCAGCATTTCTTTAAAGGCATCAAAATCTTCTTTATACAAATAGATCTTATGTTTTTTATAATGAAATGAACCGTCATCGTGAGTAAATTTCTTACTCTCTGTAATCGTTAAATAATAATCACCAGCCTTAGTCTCTCTAACGTCAAAAAAGTAAGTTCTTCGACCTGCTCTTAAAACCTGAGAAAATATCTCTTCCTGTTCAACAAACTCTTTTTCACTCATAATTCTTTCCTTTATGTTTAAATTTATTTAAGATTAATAGCAACAAATCTATAAAAATAAATGAATTATAATAATCTTTTTCGGTTGTTTTTTTAACTATTTTTATTACCTCTCCGTTTCCTCCTCAAGTTGTTGATTATAAATGTCTTGGTAGTATCCTTTTTGTTGAATTAGAGTAGTGTGTGTGCCTTTTTGCACAATCTTTCCCCGGTCTAAAACAATAATTTTATCGGCATTTTTTGCCGAGGAAGTCCTGTGACTGACGATTATAGTGGTTTTGCCTAAAGCAGCGTTTTTAATATTCTTTAAAATGATCTCTTCGGTTTCTGTATCTACTGCCGAGAGGCAATCGTCAAATATTAGGATCTTTGGGTCGGAGATCAGAGCTCTGGCAATAGAAATACGTTGTTTTTGTCCTCCCGAAAGGGTAACTCCTCTTTCTCCTACAAGGGTGTCGTATTTATTTTTAAAGCCCTGGATATTATGGTCGATATAAGCCTCTTTTGCTGCTTCTTCAATTTCCTCATCTGTGGCCTCTTCTTTTCCAAACCGAATATTATTTTTGATCGATTCTGAAAAAAGAAAGGCATCCTGAGGAACAAAACCAATACTGCTTCTCAGATCGTAAAGATTCAGTTCTTCAATAGGTTTATGGTCGATCAGAACTTTCCCTGTATCAGCATCATATAACCTGGCAATAAGATTTACAATAGTAGATTTTCCGGATCCGGTCTTGCCGATAATGGCAAGGGTTTTACCCTGCCCAATACTGAAACTAACGTCTTTTAAAGCTATTATCTCCGTATCATCATAAGTAAAACTAACCTCTTTAAACTCAATATCTCCATGAATGTTGGTGTGTTGAGGTTGTTTGTTGGTGATCTTTGGTTTTACTTCTAAAAATTCATTGATTCTTTTTTGAGATACTTCAGCCTGTTGAACTATTGAAGTAACCCAGCCTACTACGGCAACCGGCCAGGTAAGCATATTGATATAGATAATGAATTCGGCAATATAGCCAATATTACTGATCTCCCCGTTGATGTATTGCATTCCGCCAATATAGATAACCAAAAGGTTACTGATCCCGATAAGCAGGATCATCAGTGGGAAAAAAAGAGCCTGAGCTTTATACAGATCGATATTCTTTTCTTTACTAATCGTAGCCAGTTCATTAAAATCCTTTGAGGTCTGGTCCTCAATACCGTAAGCCTTGATCACATAAATCCCCGAAAAGATCTCCTGAGAAAAAGTGGTGAGTTTAGAGAGGTATTGTTGTACGATGTTACTTCGGATATTGATGGTTTTACTAAGTAGATAGATGGATAAGGAAAGAATTGGAAAAGGCAATAAGGTATAAAGGGTTAGTTTGGCATCAATATGGATCATTTTTGTAAGGGCTACCACGAAAAGCACAAGCATATTCATGGTGTACATAATAGCGGGGCCAAAATACATTCTCACCTTTCCAACATCCTCACTGATACGATTCATCAGATCTCCGGTGCGGTTTTGCTTATAAAAACTTAAAGAAAGTTTCTGGTATTGCTGATAGATCTCATTTTTCAGATCGAATTCGATCATACGCGACATCACGATCAGCGTTTGCCGCATCATAAAGGTGAAAAAACCTGAAATTACAGCAGCACCAACAATAAAAAGAATGTTGAGAATGAGCTGGTGTTTTACTTCGCTTAGATCGGTAATGATATTTTTTTGATAATCTTCAACAACATTTAACGATTCACGGATCAGTTGAGGGACCTGAAGAGCAAAGATCTTAGAGAAAACCGTAATGGACAGGCCAAGGATAAGCCTGAAACGGTATTTGTAAAAATATTTGTTAAGATATTGCAGTGCTCTCATGAATACAGCGAAAATGAATTGCGAATATAAACTTTTTGAAATTAAATTTTTAGGCTTTAGTTGGGCATAATGTGTTTTGTTGAGTAATTTTCTTATAGGGTTAGAAAAAAAATAGTAATTTTGCACTTTGATTTTTAAACTACGATCTTTTAAAACAATATGGTAAACAGAAGACATATTCGAATTAAGGTAATGCAATCGGTTTATGCCTTATTCCAATCTAAAAGTGATAATCTTGCCAAAGAAGAGAAATTCTTAAATTTTAGTGTTCAAAAGACTTTTGATCTGTATGTTTTACAATTGTTACTTTTGGTAGCAGTTAAGGATATGTACAAAGAACATCTTGAGATCAGAAAGAAGAAATATTTGGCTACTGAAGAGGATAAGAACCCTAATCTGAAATTTGTTAACAATAAAGTACTTCAGGCTATTGAAGAAAGTCCTGATGTGATCAAATACAGGAATGAGAGAAAACTGGATAACTGGAAAGAAGATAAAGAGTTTGTAAGAGTAATACTGGATAAACTGGTAGAATCGGATCTTTTAAAAGAATATCTGAGCACAAAGAGAAGCGATCTGAGAGAGGATAAAGAATTTATCATTAAGATCTTTAAAGAGATCATCGCACCCGATGATAAACTTTTTGATTATTATGAGAGTATGAATCTGAGCTGGATCGATGATCTGCCTTTTGTAAATACCATGATTCTTAAAAATATTAAAAATCTGAAACCGGGAGAAACGATCAATCTGGATGTTTTAAAGGTGAATGAAGATGACAAGGAATTTATGATTGATCTTTTCCGTAAATCGGTTCTGCATTTTGCCGATTATGATAAGGAGATCGATGGTAAGACCCCCAACTGGGATAACGACAGGATTGCCGAGGTTGATATGGTTCTGATCAAGATGGCACTGACCGAATTTTTGTATTTTCCATCCATACCAACCAAGGTAACCATCAATGAGTATATTGAGATCGCCAAGGATTATTCCACTCAAAAGAGCAGTTATTTTATTAATGGAGTGCTGGATAAATTACTAAAAGAATATCAGGAGGCTAAAAGATTAAATAAATCAGGTCGGGGCTTGCTATAATTTTTTATATTTGGCCTTGTAAAATTTAAAAATAAAGTAATATGAACAAGAAATATCTTATACTGATCGCTTTGATTGGAGTTTTAAGTTTCTCATGTAAGGAAGATCCTGCATCTAAGGTTAATAAAAATAATCTGGAACTGGCTAAAAAGCGAGACAATGACCTTAAGTACAACAGTCCGGTAATGAAATTTGAGGTAACCGAACACGATTTTGGTAATATTGATGAAGGAGATGTTGTAGAAACAGTTTTTAAATTCAAAAATACGGGGAAAAGTGAATTGATCATTTCTAAAGCAAAAGCAAGCTGTGGATGTACTATTCCTCAATGGCCCAAAAAACCTGTTATGCCCGGGGAAGAGTCTGAAATTAAAGTTAAATTTAATTCCAGAGGTAAGCCAAATAAGCAGCAAAAACAGATCACTTTGACCACTAACACTACAAAAGGTAAAGAAATTCTGATCATCAAAGCCTTTGTAAATCCAATGAAAAAATAAATTAAATAAATATGTACCATACAATTTTTTTACAGGCAGGAGGAGCCGGTCTGAGTAATATCATTATAATTCCTTTGATGTTCCTGGTTATCTATCTTTTTATGATTCGTCCTCAAATGAGACGACAGAAACAAGAGAAAAAATTTCAGGAATCTATCAAAAGAGGGGCTAAAGTAGTAACCACAAGTGGTATTCACGGAAAAGTAGTTGAATTAAACGATAATGACAACACCTGTGTAATTGAAACCGGTGCAGGTAAGATCAAATTTGAAAGATCAGCCCTGTCAATGGAGTTGAGTAAAAAATATTTACCTCAGGAAACCAAGAAAAAATAGTTCTGAAAAATTTTAAATATTCAAAAGAGTTCTGTTTTGCAGAACTCTTTTTTTTATATCTTTAATCAAAATTCCGAAAGTGAAAGATCTGTTGTCTAAAAAGAATTCTGAGACCCTGAAGAGCAATAATAAATTGAAGGTTTTTTTATTGTTTCTTTCTTTATCATTTCTTTTCTGGATCATAATAAAACTATCGGAGGTTTATATTTACGACGTTAAATTTAAGGTGGAATATACGGAGTTTCCTTCTAAATTTTTATTGCAAAAAGAACCTTCTGATGAGATCATCCTTACCTTAAAAACGGTTGGATTTAAATTGTTGGGGTATAGGATCAGGGATAAAAAGATCAATTTCTCTCTGGCAAACCTCCATAAATTGAGAAAGCATACCTATTACACGGTAACCAAATCAAATTTTAAGTTTATCCAGTCGCAGTTTTCGGCTGAGACCGAATTACTTAACATTAAACCGGATACCCTGTTTTTTGAATTTGGTAAAAAATTCTCAAAAAAAGTACAGGTTACCCCTCAGGTAGATCTCGAGTTCAGGCCCGGTTATAATATTGTCGACGATATGCAGGTTATCCCTCAGGAAGTGAGTATATCAGGCCCCGAAGGAGTAATTGACAGTATTATTGAGATCAGGACCAAGGTGCAAAAAATTACAGATATCTTTAAAGATTTTGAAAAAAGACTGCCTTTGATCATACCCGATAATATTACGGTTAAACCCGCCGAAATAGTTATTAAGGGTAAAGTAGATAAATTTACCCAGGGAACTTTTACTTTACCGGTAGAAGTGATCAATGTACCCCGTTCGGTTTTGATCACTACCTACCCGAAAGAAGTGAAAGTTATTTATACTGTACCGTTTAAAGATTATAATAAGGTTGTTGCTGAAAGTTTTAAGGTGATCTGTGATTATAAAGAAGCTCAGGAAAATGAACTGGATTATCTTATTCCAAAACTTACTGATACTCCCGGTATGGTTTCTTCTGTAAGGATTCTTCCTAATAAAATAGATTATCTTATCAAAAAATAATGAAGAAGGTTGTAGGCTTAACGGGAGGTATAGGCAGTGGAAAAACTACTGTTGCAAAGATGTTCGAATCACAGGGAATTCCGGTTTATTATGCCGATGATGAGGCTAAGAAATTAATGAATTCCTCTGATGTGATCAAGCAGAAACTGATCAGTGCTTTCGGTAATGAATCTTATGCCGAAGGGGAGCTCAACAGAGCTTATCTTGCAAAACAGGTTTTTAACGATCCTGAAAAATTAAAAATAATCAACGATATAGTTCATCCTGAAGTTGACAGGCATTTTAAGAACTGGGTTTCTCAGCAGGATAATGAAATTGTTATTCAGGAAAATGCTATTTTGTTCGAATCAGGTAAAAAAGATCTTTTTGATGTGATTATCACCGTCACAGCACCTAAAGAACTAAGGATCAATAGAGTAGTAAAAAGAGATCACACTACAGCAGAGCAGGTGAATGCCCGGATAAACAACCAGATGGAGGAGAAAGAAAAGATAAAAAAATCCGATTTTGTCATTCAGAATATCGATCTGGAAAACAGTAAAAAGCAGGCGCTTCAAATTCTTCAGGATATAAATTAATCTTCTTAAATATTTATTAAATTCCTGAAAATATGTTAATTTTATAGAAAATTTTGTTAACTGTTGTTAAATGATTTAACAAGTTTAAAAGTTATACTAAATTTGTTTTTTTATGAGTAAACGTATTTTTACACTTCTGATTGTCCTGATGGGTTTTGCTTTGATAGGTATTATTGCGATCCAGATTTTCTGGATCAAAACCATTACCGAGATCAGAGAAGAGCAGTTCTCCAACAATGTGATCAATGCGCTTGCTAATGTGTCGGAAAATATTCAGGAAAGAGAATTTCAGGACAATGTTGCCAAGTATTCTCCAATGCTCGACAGTTTAAAATTCTCTAAAGAAAGAGGGATCAAAGATTTTTTTTATAAGCAGATCGATACTGCCAATAATGAGGTCTTTACCTTTAGACAAAGAATTTTGGAAGACAGTTATAAAACTCAGATCTCCCCTTTGATTACAGATACTTTAAGTTTTAAAACCCTGTTAAGTAAAGATGAGACCAACATTGATAAAGTTGAATTTGTTTCAAAGGATTTTGCTGAACTTACTCCTAAGGAAAGAGTGGTCAAAATTGAAAGGCTTGATAAATACGATAAACTTCAGTTTGAGAATTTTTTAAAGAATATTGTTCCAAGGCAGCCTATTACGCAAAGAGTGAGTGTCAAGGAAATTCAGATGAATCTTGATAATGAGCTGAGAGCCAGAAATATTAAAACAGATTTCGAATTTGCAGTTTTTAATGAAGACCTGCAAACAAAAGTGAAATCGGAAAATTTTAAAAAGAGCACTGAATCCACATATCAGGTGCCGCTGTTTGTAAACAAGGATGGAAACAGTGACTATCAGCTTTACATCAATTTTCCTAATAAAAAGCGTTTTATAGTTAGTGCAATTGCCAAAAAACTGGCGTTATCGGCAGTATTTATACTGATCATTATGTTTGTATTTGCCAGTGCCATTTATCAGCTTGTCAAGCAGAAAAAGATCTCGGCGATCAAGACCGATTTTATTAATAATATGACGCATGAGTTTAAAACTCCAATTGCCACTATTAATCTGGCAATTGATTCCATAAAGAATCCCAAGATCATTTCCAATAAAGAAAAGGTGATCAGGTATGTGGAGATGATCCGTGAAGAAAACAAACGTATGCATGCTCAGGTTGAGAATGTACTAAGAATATCGAAACTTGAAAAGAATCAGCTGGATGTTACTAAAAAAGTTGTAGATCTTCACGAGATGATAGATGGAGCGATTTCGCATGTTGACCTGCTGGTGAGCAACAGAGATGGATATATCAAAAGACATTACGAAGCAACCTCTAGTAAGGTGCTTGCCAATAAGTTTCACTTTACCAATGTTTTGGTAAATATTCTTGATAATGCGATCAAATATTCCGAGGGCGCTCCAAAAATAGATATTTATACGGAAAATACTGCTAATACAATTATTGTAAAATTTAAAGATCAGGGAATTGGAATGAATAAAGCAGTTCAAAAGAAGATCTTTGATAAGTTTTACCGTGAGCAGGGAGGAAATATTCATAATGTAAAAGGTCACGGCCTGGGTCTTGCCTATGTAAAACGTATTACCGAAATGCATCATGGTACGGTTTATGTTGAAAGTGAAAAGAACAAAGGCAGTACATTTATTATAAAATTACCATTAATTTAAATTTAAAAATATGGCAAACAAAAGAATTTTACTGGTTGAGGACGATCCTAATTTTGGTACAGTTCTAAAAGATTATTTAGAAATGAACGATTACGATGTTACCCATGCCGAAGATGGCTTGGAAGGTTTGATTGCATTTAAAAATGACGAATACGATATTTGTATTCTCGATGTGATGATGCCTAAAAAAGATGGTTTTACACTGGCAAAGGAAATTCGTTCGGTAAATACCGATATTCCAATTATTTTCTTAACCGCGAAAACGATGAAAGAAGATGTGGTTATGGGCTATCAGGTAGGGGCTGATGATTATCTGAACAAACCTTTTGACAGTGAAGTTTTGTTGTTTAAGATCAAGGCGATCATTCAGAGAAAAGAAGGGAACGCTACTGCTGATGATGAAAGATTTGAGTTTGAGATCGGTGATTTTAAATTCGATTCTAAATTACGTCAGTTATCCTATAAAGATGAAGAAGCAAGAAAGTTATCTCCTAAAGAGAACAAGTTGTTAAAACTGCTGGCTCTATATAAAAACGATCTGCTTCCGAGGGAACTCGCTTTGACCAAGATCTGGAGAGATGATAATTATTTCACATCGAGAAGTATGGATGTATATATTGCCAAACTGAGAAAATATTTAAAACCCGATGAAAAAGTGGAGATTGTAAATATCCACGGAGAAGGATTCAGGTTGGTAGATGAGTAAAAACTGTTTTATAAATGTCTCAACTGATAAAAATATACAATGATAACCCCAATCCTAAAGCAATAGAGAAAGTAGTTGATGTATTGCGTAAGGGTGGGGTGATCATTTATCCTACTGATACTGTTTACGGTTTGGGTTGCGATATTAAAAATACTGCAGCTCTTGAAAAGGTTGCAAGACTCAGAGGGGTAAAGCTTGAAAAGGCCAATTTTTCATTTATCTTTTACGATCTGAGTAATCTGTCAGATTATATTCGTCAGATAGAAACTTATATTTACAAAATATTAAAAAAGTCCCTACCGGGGCCCTATACTTTTATCCTCAAAGGAAATAACAAACTGCCAAAAGCCTTTAAGAAGAGAAAAACAATCGGGATCAGGATTCCCGATAACAATATTGTGCGTGATATTGTAAAAGCATTAGGAAACCCGATCATTTCTACTTCTATTTACGATGAGGATGAGGTGATAGAATATACTACAGATCCGGAACTGATCTACGAAAAATGGCAAAAGAAAGTAGATCTGGTCATCGATGGTGGCTATGGTGGCAACCAACCATCAACCATTGTAGACCTTACAGGAGATGAAATAGAAATTGTAAGAGAAGGGAAAGGTCCGATAGATTTTTAGTGTCTATTCCGTTTTTTCCAGTTCTCTGTAATTAAGCTTTAATTTCCTCAGTAAGAATCCGTAGATCAAGCGGTAAACCAACCAGAAGAGGAACAGTACAAAACCAAACATCAACAAGGCCATTACCCAGATCAAGGTCATGTTTGTATTCTCAGGGAGTTGCTCCAGAAATATTTCTGATTGAAAGACCTTGTAAAAGATATGAACACCTATAACTCCGGCAATAGCAATATTGTAATAAATATAATATTTTACTGTTTTACGGGTACGAAGAATGTTTTCCATAAGCTCTTTAACACTTTGTTCAGCAGAGATTCTCCTGTAATTGGTGTAGAATATGTAAATGAAGAAAAGAATAATTATAAAATGGATTACAAAATAGACTCCCATTATTCCGGTAAGTTCATATTTATTGTAAAAATCTACAGTTCCCTGGTAATCGAAAAATAGTAAAAATATATTTGGAAGAATGAATTCGAGGATACTGATGATCAATATCCATTTAACAGCTGATGAAGATTTCAGATGCATCATCTCAAAGATCTCTTGTTTTGAGAAATTATATTTGCAATCTTCCTGCTTTTTCCAAACATCCTTTATGTTTTCTAATGTTGGCATAAAGTTATGGATTTAGTATTTTTTTTAATTTTATTTTTGTTCGATTCATTTTTACTCTGGCATTTATTTCACTGATACCCAGTGTTTTTGATATCTCTTTATAGCTTTTATCCTCCAGATACAATAAAGCTAAAGCCTTTTCTATGTCGTTCAGTTTATGAATTGCTTTGTAAAGCATATCGATCTGTTTGTCCTTTTCGTCATTATAATCCTGATATTCCAGTTCTTTTAAATTGTCGTATATCGGACCAGTATCTACATTCTTTTTAGACTTACGGTAAAGGGATATCGCTGTATTGAATGCCACGCGATACATCCAGGTACTGAATTTTGATTCACCTCTGAATTTGGGGTAAGCTTTCCATAGCTGTATGGTAATTTCCTGAAACAGATCCTTATGAGCAGCTTCATTAATCGTGTAGGTTCTGCAAACCTTATGAATAATATTCTGGTGCTTTTCTAAGTCTGAAACAAATTTCTTTTCTAGATCTTTGGTCACCCCTTTGGTTGATTTATTAATAAGTAGTAAAAATAGTCTATTCGTTACAAAATTTAAAAAATAAAGCCGGTACATTGGAAAAAGTATATTAAAAATTCATTTCATCCTCTAAAAATGACAGTTCGGTAGTTATATTTTCTCAAAACTCTCTTCCTGATCGATCTTTGCTGTATAAAATCAAGTTTAACCTTTAAAACAATTAAGTTATGTTAAAAGTAATTACAGTAATTTTGATGTATTTGATCACCTTTGTGAGTTTTGCCCAGGGAGCTAAAAAGGATGTTAAGACAGGCAACCGCAGTGTTACAGCTATTGTAAAAAAAGTAAGTAATGATAAAGGCAGCGTAAGGTTTGCCATTTATGATTCTGAAAAGAATTTTTTGCAAAGAAAATTTGTTGCCACTAAAGTATCTGAAATAAAGAATGGTGTGGCACAAGTAATCTTTTCAGGACTTCCGCCGGCTAACTATGCCATTATTTGTTATCATGATGAGAATGAAAATAAAATGCTCGATTTTCAGGGAAACGGTATGCCAACCGAGGATTATGGGGCTACAAATAACGTTTTTAACTACGGTCCCCCTCAATTTAAGGATGCTAAATTTGAATTGAAAGATAAAGACCTTACATTTGAGATAAAATTTATGTAAATTATTATACTAACTGAATTTAAAAGCAGAAAAAATGTACGATTGGAGAAAATTAGCTAAAGTATCCTTCATTACCGGCATCATAGTGTTTGTTTTGGGTACCTTCTTCTTTTCTTCGGATGGTTTTCAAAAACCCGCAGAGGAATTGTTAATCTCTTTTGCGATCTATCAGTTGTATGCTTTTGTGCTCGGTTTTGCAAATTCTTATTATTTTCACATAATCAGTATCAGGATTCCCTGGGAAAAGAATTTTATAAAAGCCATAGTTTATGGATTTTCAGGCTCATTGATCTTAACAACGCTGGCATTAATCCTGTTAAGATTTATAGCAATGGTAGTATTCTTTGGCCATGATCCCGAGACCTTCCTGCAGCATTCAAAAATGTATTTTATTTTTGGAATTTCCGTTACGGCCATTATCAGTCTGATCTTTTATATTTTTTATTTCTACAAAGCAGTTACCGAAAAAAAGATCACTGAATCGGAAGTGGTGGCCAAGACAGAAACCGCTAAATACGAATCATTAAAAAGCCAGCTGGATCCCCACTTTTTGTTTAACAGCCTGAATGTTTTAACCTCGCTGATAGGGGAGAACCCGGATTTGGCAGAAAAGTTTACAACTAAATTATCAAAGGTTTACCGTTATGTACTTGAGCAAAAAAATAAGGATCTAATCACCCTTGACGAAGAGCTGAAGTTTGCCAAAACGTATATGGAACTTTTGAAAATGCGTTTTGAAGATGCCGTACAATTCGACTTGCCGGAAAGTTCAAGTAATCCTGAGTTTAAGATCGTACCCTTATCCTTACAGATCTTACTTGAAAATGCAGTGAAACATAATATAATCAGCCATGATAAACCATTAAAGATCAGAATTTATGAATCCGGTGGAATTCTGGTGATCGAAAATAAGATCAATAAAAAAAACACATTGAATAAGAGTACCAAAGTAGGCTTGCAAAATATTAAAGATCGATATGGCCTGATCACCAGGAGACCGGTTTTGATCAGTGATGAAAACGATGTGTTTAAAGTTAGCCTTCCGTTATTAACCCAAAAAATAAAAGATATGAATACCGACAGAATAGATGAAAGTAAATATGTACAAGCACGAAAAAAAGTAGATGCTCTTAAAGAATTTTACGGGAGTTTGATCTCCTATGTTGTAATAATCCCGTTTTTATATTTTATATGGTATAAATTCACACCGGGAGTAATTCAGTGGTTCTGGTTTCCAGCTTTAGGCTGGGGAATAGGACTTTTATTTCAGGGTTTAAAGGTCTATGGAAATCCTTTTCTTGGAGAAGACTGGGAGGAAAGAAAGATCAGAGAGTTTATGAACAAAGATGAAAAACAATACTGGAAATAATGGAAAAGTTAGAAAATAAAGAAGATTATAAAAAATACGATGATTATTTACGTGCCAAAAAACATGTAAAAGAGGTAAAAGGTTTTTATATTCATCTGGCAGTTTATGTGTTGGTCAATATTTTTATTACCTTTAATAGTATAAGATACATACATTTTGAAGAGATTAATTTCTGGATGTTTTCTCCGGCGTTTTTCTGGGGAATAGGCTTGTTTTTTCATGCTTATGGTGTGTTTGGAAAGCACCTTTTATTTAACAAAGAATGGGAAGAGCGGAAGATCAGGGAATTTATGGAAAAAGATAACAAAGATCTCTGGAAATAAATACCGGATCAGGGAATCGTTTAAAAAGATCATGGGACAGAGAAGTTGTTCCACCTGTTTTAAGACTTTGAAATTGCCGGAAATTCATTAAATTGTAGAATATCAAAAAGATGAAAGTAATAATTATTGAAGACGAAAAACCTGCTGCGCGACGGTTGGCCCGTATGTTAAAGGAACTGGGTATTGAGGCCGAAACCCTTTTACATTCCGTTAAGGATTCAATACAATGGTTTCTTAAAAACTCTCATCCTGATCTGATCCTGCTTGATATACAACTTTCCGATGGTTTGTCCTTTGAGATCTTTGAAGAGATCGAGGTAAAAAGTGCAATCATCTTTACAACAGCTTATGATGAATATGCCCTAAAAGCCTTTAAGCTGAACAGTATTGACTATTTGCTAAAACCGATTGATATCGACGAACTGAAAGTCGCCATTAATAAGTTTAAAGCCAACAGGATTAATACAGGAAAACAAAGTTTTGATCTGGATCAGATCAGAAAACTGTTGGTTAATCCGCTTGAAAAAAACTATAAAAAACGATTTACAATAAAACTGGGGCAGCATTTAAAGATGATCCCGGTAGAAGAAGTGGTTTGTTTTTATAGTGAGAATAAAGGCACCTATATTCATACTGCCGGGAACAGGGATGTTTTGCTGGATTGTTCCCTGGAACAGCTGGAAGAACAGGTTGATCCAGCTAAATTCTTTAGGATCAGTAGAAAATATTTTATAAATATTGATTATATAAAAGATATCATTGCCTTTACCAACAGCCGTTTACAGTTAAAGCTCAGTCATTTTGAAGCTGATGATATTGTGGTGAGCAGAGAAAAGGTCAGATCTTTTAGAACCTGGCTGGAATAGGTTTAAAAAATTTAAAATTTAAGATTTAAAATTCAAGATTTGATGTAGTTGGGTAATTAAATTCCCAAGAAAGTTTAGATCTTTATACCGAGGTTAAATCTTGTATTTTGAATGAATAATTCGTGTATCCCGTATTATTCTTTGATCAACTTTCTGGCTGTAGAGCCTTTATCAGAAAAAATCTTGATCATATAAATACCCCTGCTCAGACCGGCAAGATCTATGTTTCCGGCAGGATCATTCACCTCTTTTAACTTTTGACCTAAAAGAGAAAATATAGTTACCTTTTCAATAGGTGCCTCACTGTCAATCCTTAACTCGCTTCCCAGCGGAACCGGATTTGGATAGATCTTTAGGCCCGGAATATCAAAACGATCTGCTGAAAGTTTAGTCTGTTTAGAATAATAAAATAACTGATCCATGGTTATCTCCCATTTGTCTTTATTTTCCTGCCAATTATAAGCTTTCCTTTCTGTCAACATATTACTGGATAAATCACCTAAATCTTGTATTAAGACAGGAAATAAGATTTCTGAAGATGAATACGTTTTATCATAGGTATAAGTGTTTTTCAAATTCTTCTTCCAGACCTTGCCTGCATCGTCCCATTGGTAATCGATCCCCTCTGACAAATTATTATCTGCGTCATAAACATACGTATCTTTTGATATAGAACGCCAATTGTTTATGAAAGTGTCCCAGTCAGAATAAATATCTGATAAGATATAGCCTGCCGCGTCAAAAGTATATTCATCTTTCCAGTCTTTTTCCCAGCTATTTTGATTCCAATTAAAGGCTACACTATGCATAGGATATCCGGAAGTATCATATGTGCTTTCTACTTTTAAGCCATTGATCCATTTCGACTGCACGACATCCCAGTGATAAGTTAAATAAGTAATCTCATTCCCATTCAAATCATAAGTGTATTCATACTTAGACTGAGGAATCCATTTACCCGAAACAACATCCCAGTTAGAACTTATTTCTTTAATAGTAAACCCATGGGTATTGTAAGTAGTTTCATATTTTGAATCATTGATCCATTTAGACGAAAACTGATCATAATTGGAAATAATCTCTTGTGTTAAATATCCATTAGTGTCATAGGATTTTTCTGATTTCCAGGTATACAACCATTGTGACATCGAATCATCCCAGTAAAAACTTACATCTTCAGATAAATAACCCCCGGCGTTATATGTATACTCGTCTTTCGAAACCGGATTACCATTAGCGCTGTTAATGTATTTCGTATTTTTCCCGTCAGCATCATAAATAAAAATGTTTTTTGAAGGTAGATCCACCCCTCCTGCAAAGACGTTAATCTTTATACTATCTAATCTATGTGTATAAGCATGTGAAGATTTTTGATGGAGGTAAAGTGAATTTTTCTGTTTTTGTTTTAGAAGGAATTTAGGAAAAATATTCTTGTAATTCTGTAATTGATCGAAAGCCTGTTTTTCAGATCGGTTTTCTAACGATCTGTAATGATCCAAATGAGAAGTTCTTTGTCCGTAAGTAAAAGTGCCCGTAAAGATCATCAGTACCCAAAGTGTAATTGCTCTCTTCATAATATCTTGTTTTTTGATTCCTACCTGTATTAACTTGAAATCTGATTCTTTAAAGGTTATGCTAAAAAAAATCACATGCAATGATGCGTATCAACTAATAAATTGATATTGATCAATATGTGTATAAGGGGGATTCTTATTTTTCCTTTTTTAAAGTGAATTTAAACTCATAATGCACCTTGAGAAATCATTGTGTGCTTTGTGGTTAAATTTGGGGAAAATTTAAAATTCAAAATTCAAGATTTGGCATGAGGTTGAGCGATCATATTTCAATAATTTTCGATTATTAAAGTGAAAAGAATACTTTGCTGTGAGAAGATATGAAGAAAGGGGTTTAAGAAAAAATTGATCAATAAAAAACAAGATTCCCGTTTTTGCGGGAATGACATTTTTATTGATAAGCTCTTTGGAGGCCTGTTATTTTTTGAACACGTTGTCATCCTCGTGAAAACGGGGATCTGATGATTTGGAAATTGGTAATTGATATTAAACCGGATGGTATAGATCTTTACTTTTCAAAAAAGCTAAAGACATTACTGCCGTATTTTCTTGAATTTACAAAACTCTTATGATGGGAGAGATCAGTAAATTTTGAGTGCTCCATAATAAGCATCCCGTCATCGTTAAGCAGATCTCTTTCAAATACCAGTTCAACAATCTTATAAAATCTATCTTGTGGGAGATCATAAGGAGGATCGGCAAAGATCACATCAAATTTAGAACCGGTCTTTTCCAAAAAAGTAAAAGCATCACTTTTAAGCACTTGAATACCGGTATCGAGCTCCTTTTCGGTTCTTTCGAGAAATTTGATACAAGCCTGATTTTTATCCACGCTGATGATGTTTTCCGTTCCGCGGGAGGCAAATTCAAAACTGATACTTCCTATTCCGGCAAAAAGATCCAGAACATTGATCTGATCAAAATAATAAGAATTGTTCAGTATATTGAACAAGGCTTCTTTCGCCATATCAGTGGTAGGCCTTACCGGCAGATTATGCGGAGCATTAATCCGTTTACTTTTATATTTTCCCGAAACAATCCTCATCAATACTGGTGTAATAAAGTAAAATATTGTCTTTGAAGATCTTCTGTAATCTCCTCATTCAGATTTCTTCTGTTCCTCACTTCAAGAAAAGAGATATTCTTAACATATTTAAAGGCGATCTGGTAAATAGGATCGTTTGCAACGGTCTTTCCTAAAAAGATCAGTTCAAATTCTTTGGGATTAAAGTTCAGCTGTTCAGCTGTAAAAAGCAGATAATAGATAAAATCCTCCGGTGTTTTGTATTTAAAAGAATTGTACAGTTGTAAATTGTTATCCGCAATGGCAAGGATCTCAAAATGTTCGTGATCTACCATGACAAACATATGAGGATGTTCACTGAATTTATAGGTATCTAAAAGATTTTTTACAAAAACCGTAGAAGAATGCTCATAGTTAAAACTGCCAAATTTTTCTAAAAAATAATTATTGATGTTCACAAAAGGAATGTAAACATTGATCAGATCATGATTCGGAATGGTGTCAAAAGTAATAAAATCATTCTTGTAGATTTTATGACTGTATTTTAAATACCCGGATAAATTATTTTCATCAAACAGGGCTTTAGGTACTAGAGTGGCCAGATCGTTTACATGTGTAATGTTAACAGAATTGTATTTCTGGTTGAGCAGTGGCTCTGTATTAAAAACCTCTTCAACAAAATTCAGATGTTTATGAGGAGTATAAGAATATTCAGGAAAAGATCTGTAATGTAAAGATCCGATTTCGTCGAAAATCTCATTAACTATACAAAAAGAAAATCCATCCAAACTGAGTTGGATGGATAAATGAGTTTCTTCAGGAATATGTTTTTCTGAAGGATTATTTTGTATCTGAATCTTCTTTTTTGCCATCGTAGAAAGGAGGCCAGTTACCGTTAGAGTTTACTTCGGTTAATGAACCTACCGAAATATACTCGCCGGGTACGTTAATACCACCAAGTTGTTCTTTTTCAACATTAATCAAATCTTTATCCATACCGTGAAGTACAATATCTTTTGCTACCCTTGCCTGGAAAACAGAAGTTTTCACACCCGGTACTTTTTCAATTACATCCGATTTCAATTCAAATTCAGCATCGGTGCCCGGAACCTGAAACATATTTTTATAGTCACGATCTTTAAAAGAATTGATCACTGGTTCAAAACCAACAGTATCAACAACTCTCTTTTCAACATCTACAGTAATTCTTCCTCTTTGTTCGGTAACTACAATGTTCTTTACTTCAGTTTTAGCAAATTTTGCAGTATCTATAAATTTGATCAGTCCTTGCTTATCGGCAGTAAAGGTTCTGTTTACCTCACCGTATGCCAGTTCAGCATCACGAATGATCTTTAATTTATCAATAACTTTGGTGTATCTTTTTACCTTTTGTTTATTAAAATTGATAGGTTTCATGATCGAGGTGTAAACTTTATACCCCAGAAAAATGATTACTACCCACAAAATAAGAGAAATTAAAGGTTTTAATTTCATGGGTATTTTGTTTACAATTAGAAAAGCTAATAATGCTACCAGAATTATTGAAACTATAATAATTAAAAGTGACGACATTTTGTAAATTTTAAGTTTAAATGGTTAAACGCAAATCTACAAAATTTTTTTTATCGCAAAAGAATTTATTTGTTTTTCTAAATAGAATTTTTAAACATTTT
Organism: Flavobacteriaceae bacterium; assembly: GCA_024762795.1. Lineage (GTDB taxonomy): Bacteria > Bacteroidota > Bacteroidia > Flavobacteriales > Flavobacteriaceae > Namhaeicola. Next base: position 26,770 of record JANTGS010000013.1, read on the forward strand.
TCTGTTAACGTATTTTTGGTTGATTTTTAAGGATTAAAAACCGAAAATCATGAATTTCTTTATAAGTTTGTTAAACACATCTATACAGAATGATAAAGGCACAAGAAGAATTCTATAAATCCTTATTAAGAAGTTTTCAATTTACTCCCACATTAAAACAGAATGAATTGTTTTTAATGCTGTCTGATTTTGTTTTTGATACAAAAAAGAACGGCTTATTCCTTTTAAAAGGCTTTGCAGGAACCGGAAAAACCTCGGTAATCAGTACTTTGGTGAATAATCTTTGGCGGGTCAGAAACCGGTCGGTTCTTCTGGCGCCCACAGGAAGGGCGGCAAAAGTGATCTCGAAATATTCCGGAAAGCAGGCATTTACCATACATAAAAAGATTTATTACCCTAAAAAGGCCAGTGGAGGCGGACTCAGTTTTACGCTTCAGGAAAATAAACATACCCATACGCTTTTTATTGTCGATGAGGCTTCAATGATACCGGATGCAAGTATAGATGTACGCTTTTTTGAAAGCAGATCCTTGCTCGATGATCTGATCAGTTATGTCTATTCAGGTAAAAATTGCAAACTTATCCTGATCGGTGATACGGCACAACTTCCACCGGTAAAGCTGGATATAAGTCCGGCCCTGGACAGATCTGTTCTGGAATATCATTACAGTAAATTGGTTTATGAGATCGAATTGACCGAAGTAATGCGCCAGCACAGCGAAAGTGGCGTACTGCAAAATGCCACAAAACTCAGAGATATATTAAAGGAAAGATCGAAGGAGATCTTCAAATTTAATTTAAAATATAATGATATCATCAGGTTAACGGAAAGAGATGAGATCCTCGATGCTTTTTATTCGGTTTATGATCACGATAGTGTGGAAGATACCGTTTTGATAGTCCGGTCCAATAAAAGGGCTAATTTGTACAACCAGCAGATCAGAAATCATATTCTCGATCGCGAAAGCGAGATCACTACGGGCGATTTTGTAATGGTGGTAAAAAATAATTATTTCTGGCTTAAAGACTCAGAAAAAGTGGGTTTTATAGCCAATGGTGATATTTGTGAGATCCTCGAGATCTTCAGGTTCATCGATCTGTACGAATTCCGTTTTGCAGAAGTTAAACTGAGAATGGTGGATTATCCGGATCAGGAAGCTTTCGAAACCGTAATTCTGCTTGATACTTTGCACAGCGAATCTCCTTCACTTAGCTTTGAAGAGTCAAATAAACTTTATCATGAGGTAGCAAAAGATTATTCCGACCTAAAGTCTAAATACAAAATCATGCTGGCCATCAAAAGCAATAAGTATTTTAATGCGCTGCAAGTGAAATTCTCCTATGCAATGACTTGTCATAAAACACAGGGAGGTCAGTGGAAAAATGTTTTTATTGAGCAGCCGTATTTACCGGAGGGACAGAATAATTCGTATCTTCGCTGGCTCTATACGGCAGTAACCCGAACACAGGAAAAATTATATTTAATAGGATTTAAAAATGAATATTTTGAAGAATAAAAGATTATTTACTTTAGTTAAAGCGCTCGTGATTCTATTTTTACTGAGTTCCTGCGCGGCGCATAAAATTGAAAAAGAACTGGATAAACAGGGAGAGGAGAATGATTATTTCCGCGGACTGGTGGTTTACAATACTAAAAATGGTAAAGAGATCATCAATTATAACGGCAATAAATATTTTACACCGGCCTCAAATACAAAACTATTTACTTTTTATACTGCTTTTAAGACCTTTCGGGATTCAGTTACCGGATTGCAATATGCGCGAAAAAAAGATTCACTGATCATTAAAGGAACGGCAGATCCTACTTTTTTATACGGTTTTGAAAATAGTAAGACCCTCGGATTCCTAAAAGATCAAAATAGTAATATTTATCTGGTTGATGAGAATATTGCTGAGGATAGTTATGGTTCGGGATGGGCATGGGATGATTACATTTATGATTATATGCCCGAAAAGAGCCTCTTTCCAATTTATGGCAATGTGGTAAAGATCAATAAAATAAAAGATCAGATCAATATAGTGCCGGATCTTTTTAAAGATGATATCGTAATAGATGCCTCTGCTGAAAAGAGAAGAGATTATGATAAAAATGTATTCTATGTAAAGCCCGGTGAAGAGATTGAAGACAGGATCATTCCTTTTAAAACTTCCAATCAGTTACTGGCCGATCTTCTGGGAAAAGAAATAGGAAAAAAGATAGTTGTAATTCCTCCGAAAGAAGATTATAAATTCTGGGATCTTAAAAGTGTAAGATACGATTCGGTTTATAAACAAATGCTTTATGTGAGCGATAATTTTATTGCTGAACAACTGATGTTACAGGTAGGAAATGTTGTTGACAGTACCTATAGTGTTAGTGCTGCCATAGATTATTCGCTGGAGCATTATTTAAAAGGGATTCCTCAAAAACCCCGATGGGTAGATGGTTCCGGCCTGTCGCGGTACAATCTGTTTACCCCGGAAAGTCTGGTTTTTTTACTAAAGAAGATCTATAATGAAGTACCTCACGAAAAACTATTCGATTATTTTCCTGTAGGAGGGCAGTCAGGTACTTTAAAAAATTATTATAAAAATGAACGTCCGTACATCCATGCCAAATCAGGAACTCTCTCAAACAATTACAATTTAAGTGGTTATCTGGTTACAAAAAAGGGGACAGTACTTATTTTCAGTTTTATGAACAACCACTATCAGGGAAGCTCGGTTAACAGGAAAAAAGAGATGGAAAAGGTGTTTTTAAAGTTGTATAACAGTTATTGATAGAATTATTATTTGAAGCTTTATTGACAAAAGTGCAGCACCCGGTTTGAAAATTAGCGGATATTACTTCCCTGGGATAGGTTAATTATTGATTTTTCTGATTTTCTTCTTTTTTCTTTTTACTCATTCCGATAATAAAAAACAACCCGCCCACGGCAATAAATACAGTTCCCAATGAAGGGAATGTAGCTTTTAATGTTGTGTTAAAAGTAATTCCTATAGCAATGATGATGATGCCGATAAAAATAAACCTTCTGTAATTTTCTGATCCTTTGTTCCTTTTTACCATACTTTTAAAAGCTATTTATTCCAATTCTTTATCAATACGTTTTTTGCCTAAATAGGATAGTAAAATCCAAAAACCCATTAGTATTCCAATAAGGAGTGTGATAATTTTAAGTTTGTTAAATAGTTCTCCAAAGGTCAATCCGGGGCTTTGAAAAATATTATATTTTGCAAAAGTAAAGATACTGCCGAGTATAACAGAAACAATAAAAAACAATAGGATGCTCTTAACTTTCAATTTTCTGATGGGTAATGCTCCAAAATATAAAAGGGCACTTATCAGGAATATTGAATTAATGGTCATTATTATCGCAATATCTTCAAAATCGCTTAGATCCTGCCCAAGAGCAAATTGCCGGAAAATTACGATTCCCTGTAGAGCTATGATCGTGAGAAAATACATTACAGCAATTACTTTAAATGCAATTTGTTTATTTCTTTCGTCCATATTCAAAAATGGTTTTTTGTCATTTGTCTTCATACCAAAATAGATCGTTTAATGTCCTGTTTAAAGTTTTTGTAATTCTAATACACAGATTTAGAGAAGGGTTATATTTACCTTTTTCTATTAGGCCAATAGTTTGCCGGGTGGCACCAACCAAATCAGCAAGGTCTTGTTGAGACAAGCCTTTTTCCACCCTTGCTAATTTGAGTTTTAGGTTTTCCATTTTACAAATGTAACATATTAATTGCTAAATGCAATATATATCTTACATTTTTTAATAAAATTTCTAATTTTTACATTATTAGTACCGTATTTTTACTTTTTAAATCTAAGCAGATTATGGGTGGCCCAAATTGTAAATAATATCAATTATCAGAAAGATTATATTCCATAAGCAAGTTTCTCCAGTCTCTGCTCTCAATAACCTCTAATAACTGAGTATTGAAAAATTCCTTTTTATTCTCACTAAGATCATCATTAAATCCAAGAGAATACATGGAAGGGTTGAATTTCATTCTGATCAATTCAAATTCATTTTTAAGATCATTCTTAACTGTATATTTCAACAAAGGTTCATCATAGGCCACAACTTTGATCTTATTTTTTCTCAATGCGTCTAATAATTCATCATAAGTATGATAGCTTTTTACATTGTGAAAGTAATTATCAAAAAGCCATTGCTCTGTGGCGGAATTTTTAACAGTACCCACTCTTACATTTTTATAGGTTATAACATCTTCTGAAGAAATTTCCATTTTTCTTATGGTCAGGGTTGAAGTAATACTGGCAGTTATACTTGAAACGAGTATTACTCCCATAAACATCCAGATAAGTCCAACAATTCTTCCGCCAATGGTTTTAGGGGAGGTATCCCCATAGCCCACGGTGGTCATGGTAACAGCCGACCACCAGAAACCATTCCACATTCCTCTTAGTCCATGCCCGAAATCAGTATTGTGATGCCTTTCAAAGTACCAGGTAAGAAGTCCAAAAATAGAAATCAGTAAAAGCAGGGTAAGAATAATATTAAAAAAGCGGAAGCTGAAAAATGCAGAAAAATATTCTTTGATACGTTTTAAACTGGAATGGTGTTTAACAAGCCCTCCCGAATTGGATATAAAGTAGGGAGCCGAAAAGTCAATATATTTATTTCTTTCACTGGTAATGGTCAGGGGGGATATTGCAATATCTATATCACCTGTTTTTAAACCCATCAAGAGGCTGTCCAATGGCAACTGAACATATTTATAAACGGTATTGGTGTCATTTTTAATAATCTTTCTCCAGAGTCTGTAACTCAGTCCTGTGAGTTTTCCGTTCTTTTGAAAAGTAAAAGGAGGATTGATATTGTATCCTGCAACCAGAGTGTCTTTTACAGGATCAACAGGTGAGGCTTTGATATAAGCAGATAAAAGGGTAAAAACAATAAGAAATAATAATGCCTTTTTCACAGTAATAAATTAAAGTTCACTGTAAATTTAAAAAAATTATAGATTCATTTTATGATTGATGAACTTTATTATTTCTGAGATCTCTGTTTGATAAGTAAACCATTTGATTTCCGGATCTTTCTTATACCAGGTTATTTGTCTTTTAGCAAACCGCCTTGTATTTTTTTTGATCTCAGAAACGGCAAATTCAAGAGTGAATTCACCATCGAAGTATTTAAACAATTCCCGGTATCCAACGGTCTGCAGAGCATTCAGATCTTTATAAGGGTACAATTTTCCAGCCTCCTTTAATAAGCCCTGTTCCATCATCATATCTACCCGCTGATTGATCCTGTTATAGATGATTTCCCGGTCGGCAGTAAGCCCGATCTTCACCGGAATAAAGTTTCTTTTTTGCTTCTTTTTGTTTAAAAAAGTGGAATATGCTTTTCCGGTTCCTTTGCAGATCTCCAAAGCTCTGATAAGGCGTTGGGGGTTCCCGGTATCGATCTTTGCATAAGTATCAGGGTCCAGTTTTTGAAGTGATTTCTGTAAAGATACGATTCCTTTTTCTTTCATTTCTTCTTTCAGATCGATTCGGATCTCCGGATCAACTTCAGGAAAATCATCGAGGCCTTTTAAAACAGCATCGGCATAAAAACCACTGCCGCCTACCATGATGGCAACAGAATGATCTTTAAAGATCTCTTCCAGTTTTTTCAGGGCATCCTTTTCAAAATCGCCAACACTGTAGTCCTCAAATACCGAACGGTTTTGTATAAAATGGTGTTTGGCAGCGTTTAATTCCTCCTGACCGGGTACAGCGGTACCTATCGCCATTTCTTTATAAAATTGTCTCGAATCACAGGAAATGATCTCTGTTTTGTAATTTTTGGACAGAGCAATGCTCAAGGAGGTTTTACCAATGGCGGTGGGTCCGGCAACAGTTATAAGATATTTGTGATTCATAAAGACAAATGTAAAGAAGAGAAATTAAAAATCCTGTAAAGAATTAACTTTACAGGATCTTTTTTTTGACTTATTTTATTTTTTTCTAGAAGATCTCTCTTCCTGCAAAATGAAAAGCACCTTCAATAGCAGCATTTTCGTCGCTGTCGGAACCGTGTACTGCATTTTCTCCTAAAGAAGTAGCAAAAAGTTTACGGATGGTTCCTTCTGCAGCTTCCGCCGGATTGGTAGCGCCGATCAGAGCACGAAAATCTTCAACAGCATTGTCTTTTTCAAGTATGGCAGCAACAATAGGCCCACGGGTCATAAACTCAACCAGTTCACCAAAAAAAGGTCTTTCTTTATGAATGGCGTAAAAAGTTTCTGCATCTCTTTTGCTCATTTGTGTATATTTCATCGCAACGATCTTAAATCCTGCAGCATTGATCTTTTCTAAAATTGCACCAATGTGACCATTTTCAACCGCATCGGGTTTGATCATGGTAAATGTTCTTCTTGTTGTCATTTTAAATAGTTTTATTTCTGCAAAAATATTGGTTTTGATTAAAAAACAAGGTAAAATCTTTCTTTTTAATATTTTTGAGTTAATTTTTCATACAGGACATTAGCTTCTCCCCTGATCTCCATAGTTACTTTCATTGTGGACAGATCGAATTTTAAAACACCAAAATTCTTTTCGGAAACTACTTGTGAAAGTCTGTATTTATTGGGTTCCCCTTTGTAAGAGGTGTAGGAATGGGTCATTCCGCTTGAGGTAAAATCGATTAACGGGTAAGAAACATTTTTTAGTTCTTTTGAGGAAATTTCGGCAATATGCCGGTCGCCGGAAAGTATGATCACCCCTTTGGCTTTTGATCCGGAGATGATCTTTTCCAGTTTATCCACCTCATGCGGCATATTTCCCCAGGTCTCAAATCCGTGTTCATAAGAAAGGAACTGAATACTGCTCATGATGATATTGAAATCGGCATCAGATTGATACAATTCCTCTTTAAGCCATTTCCACTGCTTATCTCCCAACATGGTCCCTTTACCGTATTTATTGGGTTTATACCTTTTTTTTGTTTTGTGATCGGGGGTAAGCGCACTTCTGAAATAGCGTGTATCCAGCAAGATGATCCTTATCTTATGCTTGTTAACGGTATAATCCTTAGAAAAATAGACGCCCTTTTGCTTTCTTCTTACATCATCGGGTTTTACATCAAAAAAATTGAGAAATAGTTGCTGGGAAGTATCTTTCATCGGGTATTCTTTACCTGCATCATTAGCTCCCATATCATGATCATCCCAGGTGCTGAGAATTTCTGTTTTTTTTGTAAAGTTAAGGTAAACACTGTCGTTTTTTTGTTTGTTGTAATTTTTAAGCATCAAAGGCATATCCTCGGTATCACTGTAGATCACATCACCTCCCCAGATAAAAATATCGGGATGGTTTTTCAGGATCTCATTCCATAATTTATTTTCAATCTCCTGATTGTCGCAAGAACCAAAGGCTATAACAAAATCATCTTTTTGTTGTGCTTGTACAGTGTTGTAAAAGCCCGATAACCAAATAAATAAAAATATTACCAACGTATTATTTTTCATATTTTCATATTTTTTCTATTGTAAAATTATACAAAAGAAATCAATTCATAACCGGGAAACCGTATAATATTTACGATTAACTTTTTTAAGATAATATTTTAATCCTATCCTTGATTTTTTATTATCTTCGCAGCCTATGAATTCAACAGATATTCAAAACATTCATTCTTTATTATCAAAGCCCAAGAAGATCGCTATAGTCCCCCACAGAAATCCTGATGGTGATGCCTATGGCTCGAGTCTGGCTTTGTATTTGTTTTTAAAGGAAATGAAGCATGATGTTCAAGTGGTATCTCCCAATGAGGCTCCTGCTTTTTTAAACTGGTTGCCCGGAAGAGAAGATGTAGTGATCTTTGAAGAGGATAAAGCTTATGCACGCAAGATCATTGAGGAGGCTGAGATCATTTTTACAATGGATTTTAATGCCTTACACAGGGTAGGGGAGCCCATGCAAAAAGTACTTGAATCGGTTAAACCGATCTATATTCTGATCGATCATCATCCGGAACCGGATGATTTTGCTGATTATACCTATTCTGATACAAAGGTGTGTTCCACCTGCCAGATGTTATACCAGTTTTTTGAAATGTTAGGAGTAACCGATAAGATCACCAAAGATATGGCTACCTGTTTATACACAGGTATTCTTACCGATACCGGTTCTTTCCGTTTTCCTTCAACAACAAGTAAAACACATCTTATTGCTGCAGATCTGCTGGACAGGGGTGTGGAGCATGCTAAGATCTATAACAGGATCTATGAAAATTCTATCAGCAGGTTGCATCTGCTTGGCAGGGCTCTTGAGAATCTGAAATATCTGAAGAAATACAAAACAGCATATATTACATTGTCTAATAGTGAGTTGCATAGTTTTAATTTTAAAAAAGGAGACACAGAAGGATTTGTAAACTATGCCCTTTCGTTAGAAGATACGGTTTTGGCTGCTATTTTTATAGAAGATAAACAACAGGGTATTGTTAAGATCTCTTTTCGTTCAATTGGAGATTTCAGTGTAAATGATCTGGCCAGAAAATATTTTAACGGCGGAGGCCATATCAATGCTGCAGGGGGAAGAAGTGAATTATCTTTAAAAGAGACCATTCACCGGTTTACCTCTGTCTTGCCGCAGTATGAAGAACAATTAAATAAAGATCATGAATAAGTTTTTTTTAGTATTCCTGTTCGTGTTTACGCTGATCTCCTGTTCCGGTCCGGAGCCGAGAAAACCCGTAATCAGAAAAACAGGATCTTTTATGAAAGAATCGATTAAAAGGAATAAAGCACTTAATACACTGGAAGAAGATCTGCTTAAAGCCAAACTCAAAAAAGATTCGATACATAATTACCTCAATTCATCAAAAGGTTTCTGGTATTTTTATAACCAAAAAGATTCCTTACAAACAGAATATCCCGAAAAAGGAGATGAAGTGGTTTACACTTATGAGGTTAAACGCCTGAATGATTCGATTCTTTATACCAAAGAGGAGATAGGAAAAAAGCGTTATCTGGTAGATAAAGAAGAGTTGATTACGGGTTTACAGGATGGACTTAAGCTCATGCATCCCGGCGAAGAGGTTACTTTTTTGTTTCCTTCGCACAAGGCATTTGGCTACACCGGAAATGAAAGAGTGATGCCCAATGAACCCCTGATTTATACTGTAGAATTAATAGAACTAAATAAAAAGTAAAGCAATAGTTATGAAACTGATTAAAATTTTGATCCTGGTAGTAATTTTAGGATTAGTATCGTGTAAATCAACAAAATACCCCGATCTTGACAAGGGTTTATATGCTGATGTTGAAACAGATAAAGGCGATATTCTTTTAAAACTTGAATTTGAGGATGTGCCGGTAACGGTTGCGAATTTTGTTTCGTTAGCTGAAGGAAGCAATCCTTATGTAGCAGATGAGTATAAAGGAAAACCTTTTTACGACGGGTTAAAATTCCACCGTGTGGTTAAAGATTTTGTAATCCAGGGAGGTGACCCGAGAGGAAACGGATCAGGAGGCCCGGGATATATTTTTGAAGATGAATTTCCGGTAGATGATGCAGGTAATTTGTTGTTATCTCATAATGGTCCGGGTGTATTATCTATGGCCAATTCCGGACCTGATGCCAACGGATCACAGTTTTTTATCACTTTTAAAGAAACCAAATGGCTGGATGGCCGCCATACAATTTTCGGTCATGTGGTAAGTGGTCAGGATGTGGTTAGTAAAATAGAAAAGGATGATGTGATCAATGCCATAAAGATTATCAGAGTTGGTAAAGAGGCTAAAAAATTCGATGCCAAAGCGGTGTTCTCTCAGTACTTTAAAAAGCTTGAAGAACAAAAGAAAAAACAGGAAGAAGAGAAAGAAAAAATAAAAAACAAGATTATTTCCTTTGTTAAAGACAATGAGGTAAAGGCCAAGGTGCTTCCATCAGGCTTAAAGATCATTACCATTAATAAAGGTAACGGCGTTAAACCTAAAACAGGCACCAAAGTACCGGTAAATTACGAAGGTTATTTTACCACCGGAGACCTGTTTGATACCAATGTTAAGAGTATCGCCCAGGCCTTTGGTAAATACAACAGTAAAAGAGATCAGATGGGTGGTTATAATCCCGTTCCTATGCAGTATAGTCCTGATGCACAACTAATTGCCGGCTTTAGAGAAGGCTTGCAACAGATGAATTATGGAGATAAGGTTTTTCTGATCATTCCATCTTACCTGGCTTATGGTGAGCAGGGATCACGCGGGGTAATTCCTCCAAATACCGACCTGTGGTTTGTGCTGGAAATTGTTAAGGATAAAGAATAATGTAAGTTAGTGTGAGGTAGGGCATATTTCAAACATACTTAAACTTATGAATAACAGAGATAGTAAAAGTTTAGGTTTAAAAGAATTAGTAGCCATAGCCATTGGAGGCATGGTGGGAGGAGGTATTTTTACAATTTTAGGGATCTCTGTAAGCCTTATCGGGTTTTTAACGCCTGTAGCCATAGTTATCGGTGGAATTGTTGCTGCACTGGCAGCCTATTCTTATGTAAAACTCGGACTTTATTACCGGGATGAAGGGGCTACTTATGCCTTTGTTAAAAAGACCTATCCTACTGCCAAATTTCCGTCAGCTGTGATAGGATGGCTGGTTATCTTTGGTTATATCAGTACTTTGGCCATATATGCTTATACTTTTTCCTCCTATGCGATTAGCGGAACTGATTTTGCCAATAATATCTGGGCCCGTAAGTTTATTGCTCTGGGGGTACTGGCAGTATTTACGGCCATTAATGTATGGAGTGTCAATGGTATGGGAAAAATTGAAGATCTGATGGTTTATTCCAAACTTGTCATACTTCTGATCATTTCGGTGATTTTAATCAAATTCAGAACGATCGATACCCGGGTTTTTATACATAATATGCAACAGGATCTGGAAAGATCAAATTTTATGGATATTCTAATTGTCGCCTCATTAACTTTTGTAGCCTATGAAGGTTTTCAGCTGGTGATCAATGCAGTAAACGAAATGAAGAATCCTGAAAAAAATACGCCAAGAGCGATCTATTCGGCTATAACCATAGTTATTCTTCTTTATGTGATTATTTCTGTTGGAGCATTATTTTCTATACCTTTAGCTGAGATGGCCAAAGATAAAGAATATGCACTCGCCGCAGGAGCAGGAAATGCAATAGGCAGCATCGGTACCACAATGGTGATCATCGGTGCGATTCTGGCAACGAGCAGCGCCATAAGCGGAACTTTATTCGGTTCTTCAAGGCAGATGGCAGAAATTGCAGAAGATGGTTTTTTCCCTGCAAAGCTGGCCCGAAGAAAAAGTAATAATATTCCGGCTTTTGCTGTGATTTCTATGGCGGTTATGGCTGCTGTTCTTATCCTTGTGGGCGGATTAAGGTTGCTGGTTGAATTTGGAAGTATAACTTTTCTGATGGTATCGCTTTTAATGGCTTTGATCAATCACCGGATCAGGGAAAAGACCAAATCAAAAGCTTTAATTACTATTCCGGCCATTATTGGTCTTGGCATGGGGGGGATTTTAATTCTGTATTATGAATTTACTCACAAATGGGAACAGATGATGGCAATCATAGTGGTTTATATGGTATTGGCCATTGGTGCCGGTTTATATTCTAAAAGAGGAAGTTTTAAAATCCAATCTTAATCATCTTGGAAATGAACTTTCCTAAAGCTTAATGCAGATGAAAGAAACAAAATACAGTTTAAACGAGCAGTTAAGCGTTGAAATGACAAATCTTTCAAATGAACGTACTTTTTTGGCTTATAGGAAAACTTTTATGGTCTTATTAAGTTCGGCCATTGTCATTCTTAAAATTCTTAGTGATCTGAAATTAATGGCCTATGCATTGCTCGTTGTAACACCGTTTATTTTGATCATCGGGATCGTTCGTTTCTTTCAGGTAAAAAAAGTAATTAAAAAAATGACGGATCTTCAGTAAAAGATAAATTGTTTAGATATCAGTTTAAAGAAATAGATCTGATTGATTGTAAAATAATAAAGTGTAATAAGTAAGTATGACCTTTATTCTTTTTTTTGGAGTTGCTCTGGTGCTATTGTATGATTTTACCAATGGTTTTCACGATGCAGCAGATATGATCGCTACGGCAATTGCATCGAGAACAATGACCCCTGCTGTTGCTATTATTATTGTATCTCTTTTTACTTTTTTGGGTCCTTTTTTAGGAGGATTAGCGGTGGCTGATACCATTGGTCAGTTTGTTGTTATTGATCATACCGAAATGTATATTGCACAGAGTGTTGTATTATCGGCGGTACTGGCAGCTATTTCATATAATCTGATTACCTGGAAATTTGGCTTACCCAGCTCTTCTTCCAATTCATTGACCAGCGGTCTGGTGGGAGCCGCATTATACGCATTGGGAAGCAGTCATGTAAAATGGGGGATAACAGCATTGCTGGATGGACATATTGAAGGCTTTATGCGTGTAGTTACCGGGATCATCTTTTCACCGCTGGCAGGATTTCTGGTGGGTTTCCTGATCATGAAATTATTTCTGCTCATGTTTAAAAGATTAAGCATAAAGTCAAAAAGATTATTTGTTATTACACAGTATTTTACTGTGAGCTGGCTGGCTTTTAGTCATGGAACAAATGATGGCCAAAAAGGTATGGGAATAATAGGGATGTTATTGCTAGCAAGTCAGGTTTATCCCACTTATACGGTTCCCGACTGGGTAATTTTGTCCTGTGCCAGTGCCATTACACTGGGAACCATGTTTGGCGGATGGAGCATTATAAAAACTGTGGGTTTCAGAATATATAAAGTGAAAGTGTATCATTCTGTTGCCGATCAGATCGGAGCAGCCGCTGTGATCCTGAGTTCCTCACTGATCGGGGCACCCACTTCAACTACACAGGTGGTGACAACAACATTAATGGGGGTTGGTGCCGGAGAGCATCCAAAACATGTACGCTGGGAAGTAACCGGTGATATAGTAAAGGGCTGGTTGTTCAATATCCCCAGTTCTATGATTATGGGGGCAATTTTTTGTTATCTGTTGATAAAAATACTGGGTTAAATTATAATTGATTAACAATAGAATGATGAATATACTAAGCAAATTAAAAGATCTTATTTTACCTAAGACCATCGATTTTTATGGTGAACTGACAGAGCAAAGTAAAATTACGGAAAACATCATTGAAAAATTATTTTTGAATTATACAGCTGGAGAGCAGAATGATATTCTTGCCCTGGTTGAGGAGGCAAAGAAAAGCAGAAAGGAAAAACTGATTGAACTGGAAAAGGTTTTTATCACTCCTGTTGACAGGGAAGCGATAAGTCGAACCTATTCACACTTGTACTGGATAGCCTTAAGTGTTGAACATCTGGTAAAAGAAATGCAGATTTATAACATAAGTGATTTAAATGAATTTAAGAGGATACTCGAACTGTTAAAGAATCAAATATTCGAATTTACAGAATCTTTTAGTCTTTTTAAAGTTAAAAAGTTTGATGAGATCATTGAGAAAATAGCAAAGATCATTCATATGGATAATCTGCTCGTACAGGAGTATTCAACACAGCTGAACGGAATTTTTAAGGGAGATGATATGAATCAGATCTTAAAGAAAAGAGAGATCTTATCGCAACTTAAAGAGATCAGTAAAAGAATTCATATTTGTGCTAATCAGATTGAGGATATCGTATTTAAAGTTGATTAAAAGTTACTTGTATTCTTTTGAACCGAACATTGTTCTTTTAAATTCCTCAAGAATTATTTCCGCCCCTTTCACCGGTGATTCTTTCCCTTCGACAATCTCTTTTTCCAGAATTAAAAGATGCTTTTTTAGGGGTTCTGAATTGTAAAACAATCTCTTGAGCTCTTCGTTGATGTTGTTATACATCCATTGTATCTTCTGCTGGTTGCGGTTCTTTTTAAAATAACCATTCTTTAAGGTAAGTTTTTTATATGCTGAGATCTTTTCCCATATAAAAGAGATGCCTTTATTTTCTGTTGATGAGGCTGTGCTTACAACGGGTGTCCACCCCGATTCAGATTCCGGAAAAATATGCAGGGCATTTTGATATTGTATTTTAGCCTGTTCGCTTTTGCGGATATTATCTCCATCGGCCTTATTGATTACGATCATATCGGCCATTTCCATAATCCCTTTTTTAATGCCTTGTAATTCATCACCGGCACCCGAAAGCATCAACAGTAAAAAGAAATCTGTAAGTCCGTGAACAGCAGTCTCCGATTGTCCCACACCAACCGTTTCGATCAGGATGACATCATAACCGGAAGCTTCACATAAAAGCATGCTTTCTCCTGTTTTATTGGCCACACCTCCCAAAGTGTCTCCCGAGGCCGAGGGTCTGATATAGGCCTCTTCTGAGTTGGCCAGTGTTTCCATTCGGGTTTTATCACCCAGAATACTTCCCTTAGACCTCTGACTGCTGGGATCTATCGATAAAATGGCAACTTTATGCCCCTTGCTGATCAGATGCTTTCCGAAAACTTCAATAAAAGTGCTTTTTCCAACCCCCGGAACTCCTGTAATTCCTATCCGGATGGAATTTCCGGTTTTGGGTAGTAGGGCATGGATGATCTCCCTTGCAAGTTTTTTATCGCTGTCTAGATTACTTTCAATTACTGTAATAGCCCTGGAGAGAATTACCCTGTTACCGGTTAGGATACCGTTGATATATTCTTTAGCACTCAACCGCTTCTTTGGTCTCATTTTTTACTTTTATGATAAAGATAAGACTTTTGATTTAAAAAATTTGAATCCATTTATTATAAAATGTATCGATAATATTTTGATCTGTACTTCTATCCTTGTCTATAGCTAAAGATAGAATCATGTCGTTCGATATTTATTTGTAAAAAGTATGCAGTTCATTTTGTTTTTTTAACAGAAATCGCACACTTAAGGATCTATATTTACAGGGAATTCAATCACATTACCTAAGCTGCCTGTAGTACTTTATCATGCTGGTTTGCTCTGTATGCAAAAATGGCAATAACGATAAAACTGATAAGCGGCAGAACAAATGAAGCGTTTACAGCAGGAAGAGATCCAACCGTGCCCAGGTCGATAATGGCTCCCTGTAAAGGAGGCATCAATGCTCCTCCCACAATGGCCATAACGAGCAAAGCAGCTCCTAAGGTTGCATCTTCACCAACATCGCGTAAGGCGATTCCATATATGGTAGGGAACATCAGCGACATAAAGATTGAAGTGGCTACCAAACTGTACAGACCCCACATACCTTCTATAAAAATAGTTCCGGTAACGGTTATGATACCTCCAAAGGCAAAGATCATAAGGAGGGTCCTCGGATTGACGTATTTCATCAGTGCCGTACTTATAAAGCGGCTGAGAATAAAAAAAGCCATGGCTACAATATTATACCGCTGTGCTGTTGCTTTGTCAATTCCCAGGTGGTCTGCATATTGAATAATAAACGTCCAGCACATAATCTGGGCAGCTACATAAAATACCTGTGCGATCACGCCTTCGCGGAAGATCTTGTTCTTAAATAATCGTTTAAAGGATTCCATGGGGTGAATATTATTTGAAAGTCCTGTTTCGGGCATTTTAGTAACCAGGATCACAACAAACATAACGATTACAACGATACCCAAAATCACATACGGATTACGAATAACCATAAGGTCATGCGCACGGATATTTGCCTTTTCAGCAGCGTCCAGTGTTGGGAAAATGATATTTCCTGCTGCATCTCTTTTGTCGGATATTAAAGCCGGTAAAACTACCTGCGAAGCAACGAACATACCCATAATTGAACCCACCGGGTTGAACGATTGCGCCAGATTTAATCTGCGGGTTGCAGTCTTTGGATCTCCCAGTGAGAGAATAAAAGGATTGGCTGTTGTTTCCAGAAATGCGAGTCCGAAAGTTAAAATATATAAAGAGACTAAAAAATACCCAAACACCTGATATTTAGCTGCCGGCCAGAACATCAGGGCTCCAACGGCGTAAAGGGCCAGGCCGAGCAGTATTCCTTTTTTATAGCTGTATTTTTGTACAAAAAGTGCTGCAGGGATGGCCATGGTGGCATAACCGCCATAAAAGGCAAACTGCACCAAAGCAGCTTCTGCGTTTGAAATTTCCATCACAGTTTTAAAGGCTGCAACCATCGGGTTTGTTATGTCATTAGCAAATCCCCACAAAGCAAATAACGTGGTAATGATGATAAAAGGAACCAATACTTCCTTTGAAACGACAGGTACTTTCTTCTCTTTATTCATTTTTCTGAATTATATTTACAATAGTACTGTTTTTTTTTAACATAAAAAACGCTTAATTTTTTAATTTTTGGATTACCAAATAAAGTATTGCTAATTAACTGTAATTGTTTTATATTCAAATCGTTAAATCGAATAATTCTCTTGTTGTCAATACTCTCTCCTTTCGAAATAAGTTTCCAGCTTCCGTTTACCAGTCCTTCTATTTTATAATCCCGGATGCGCTCTCCATATTGTATATCTTCCTGTATGATTACATGATTGATTACTCTGGGCTCTTTGAGTTTTAAGACGATCTTTTTCCCTTCTCCTGAGGTAGTCGCTATCGGGTCTGAAAACCTTCTTTTGATCTCATCTCCCCATTCTTTTAATCGTTTTACATCCGGTTCAGGTAATAATCCATTTGGATCTGGAGTCAATCCCATGATCAGAGTGGAGTTTCTGCCTACTGATTTATAGTACATTTCCATCAGATCTTCAAGTGGGTAGATATGTTCCTCATCACCCGGTTCCCAAAACCATTCATGTCGTCCGTTATAGCCTCTTAAAGGTGCATCGGCCATTGCCGGCATCCAGTATTTCCCATTGGGGTCTCCTTGTTTAAGAAGTTTATAATTGTCTTTATAGATATTCTTTTGAGCGGTTTCTCCGGCACCTGTTGAAGGGTATGGAAAAGTGCCCCAGCAGGGATATAAAACGGTACCATCTTCTGATCCGCCCCAGCGGGCTTCAGCAAGCTGACCATTG
Organism: Flavobacteriaceae bacterium; assembly: GCA_024762795.1. Lineage (GTDB taxonomy): Bacteria > Bacteroidota > Bacteroidia > Flavobacteriales > Flavobacteriaceae > Namhaeicola. The sequence goes on from JANTGS010000013.1 coordinate 43,777, forward strand.
TGATAAAACAAACAATTGGGCTGGTACTGGTGTACAATCGGTAAAATATCCGGTGCACCGTTTTCGGGATGATCGGCTCCACCGTCAAACCAAATTTCAAACAATTTTCCGTAATTGGTACAGATCTCTTTTACCATACCTTCCACTATTTTATTATACCATTTCTGCCGGTTTTCTCTGAATTCGCCCGTACCGTTTACCTTAAAATCATGAACGCCCATAAAAGAATTTCATCGGATTCCCAGATAAATTCCGGGTTTGAGTCCGTATTTTCTGCACGAATTGACAAAATCTCTAACAACATCCCCTTTTCCATCCTTATATTTTAATGCTTTCATGCAGTAAGGATTCACCTCCGATTGATACAGGGCAAATCCGGTTTCATGAGTAGCCGTTAAAATAGCAAATTTTGCACCGGTATCCTTGGCAGCTTTGATCCATTGATCGGTATCTAAGTTCTTTGGATTAAAGATCTGATAATTGTCAACAGGATCGATCCGGTTTCTGCCTTGTCCGTATTTTTTATTATCGAAAACATGTAGATCATAATGAAATACCATCCCAAGCTCAGCTTCCTGCCATGCCAGCTGACGTTTATTAGGAGCAGGATATTTATTTTCTTTGACCGGTAAAAATACTGAGTAAGATTCATCGCCATTTTTAACAGCCAGGCTTAATACTTTGACTTTGCCTTCTTCATAAAAAATAAAGGGCCGTTCGAGCCGTTCGGGTTTAAACATTGTTCCATCAGTCATGGGCAGTACTTTAGGCATTATGACAAATTCATTTGATTTTTTCCAGTTGATTCCATCCGGAGAAGTAACCATACCGATAAACCCATTGCCTTTATTGGTATGAAAAACTCCGTAGAACCGTTCTCTTTTCTGGTCATACCAAATAGACATATCTTCGGTATCGAGATAATCAATTACGGCTTTTTTTTGCATAATAAATGCTCCGTCAGGTTGATCTGAAATTGCCAAGGCCTGATTTCTTATCCACCATTTGATTTTATCTTTATCACCTTTTACAATAAGATAGAATTTCCCATCTTTTCCCTTAGTAACAGCAGGATTTACCGTTAGAGTATTTATAGGGCCTGAGGGTTCTAAAAGAGCTTTCTCCCGCCTCTTCCATGGTCCGTTAATATTTTTTGATACAGCTACTCCGGTTCTTTGCCGGTTGCGTAAAGGCATCCAGTTCTTATGCTTGTAACCCGTTCTTGCTGTTTCAAGCAATTCCTTTTCCGAGAGAAGCTGATCTCCTGAGTTTGTTGAGATGTAATAGAGATAATATTTTCCGTTAAAATATTTTATCTTCGGATTATGGGCTGTAATGGCATCCCAGTGCCCGGATCCTCTTCCTTTTAGAACCGTTTCCTTATATTTCCAGGGACCGGCCGGCGACTTCGAGGTAGCATGAGCAATTTCTGAGAAGATTAGCCATCCACTAAAGCTGTATTCTTTTTTCCAGCGGGCATAGAATAAATGATATTTTTCATCTTTTCCTTTGATGATAGAGCTCCCCCAGTTATAGTACCCATCCGTTTTAAAGATATTATCCTGAGTAAGAGGTTCTAGATTATCGTATAAACGAAGATCATCTGTACTTTTTTGTCCGTAGATCTGTATATTAAATAAGAAAACAAGAAGGATGTTTAGATATCTCATTTCTGCTCTTTTTTTAGTGCTCTTACAGGTAATAAAACTCTTTTACCGGTATTTTTATGAACCGGCATTTGGGCATTTACTTTTACAAGATAATCGGTTAAAATTTTAGCCAGTTCTTTTACCTTTTTCGGATTGGATCCGGCAAGATTTTGATGTTCCCCGATATCCTTTTTGATATTGAATAGTTCAAAACTTTCATCATTATGATAGTAGATGAGTTTCCAATCTCCTTTTCTAACGGTGCTTGTCGCTCCGATTCCCGGCCCTGAGGGTCCCCATTCATTAGGGTAATGCCAGAAAAGGGCTCTTTCAGGATCAGTGTTCTTGCCTTTCAGGATCGGGATAAAACTGATGCCGTCAATTTTTTGAACAGTTTTTACTTTTTTTATGCCGGCCATTTCGAGAATAGTAGGATAAAAATCCTCAATGATCACTTTTTGATCAGTTACTGTACCCGGTTTTACTTTCCCTGGCCATTTTACGATCATCGGTTCCCGAATTCCTCCTTCGTGAACTGATCCTTTTCCACTTGACAGAGGTTTGTTGTGTGTATGAGGTTTTCCGCCCCGAGCTACTGCACTAAGACCTCCGTTATCCGACATAAATAAAATAATGGTATTTTCGTCAAGGCCTCTTTTTTGCAGATAATCCATAATATCTCCCAGACTTCTATCCATTCCTTCAACAAGGCTGGCATATTTGGCTTCGATGGGATCCAGCCCCATATCGGTATATTTTTTTAAGAATCTTTGATCTGCCATGATCGGAGTGTGTAAGGCATAATGAGCCAT
>JANTGS010000014.1 GCA_024762795.1 Flavobacteriaceae bacterium
TGAGTATAAAACATAAACTACAAATTCATCCATTTCTAAATATAAATAAAAAAAGCCTTTCAAAAATGAAAGACTTTAACTTAGTAGCGGGAGCAGGACTCGAACCTGCGACCTTTGGGTTATGAGCCCAACGAGCTACCTACTGCTCTATCCCGCGATATCGGCTGCAAATATACAATATAATTGTTGATTAAAAAAAGACAAAATGAATAAAAAAAGCCAGATATAATTTTATATCTGACTTTCAATATTTTATAAAAAATGAATGAGTGTTAGCCGTTCATCGACATTAGGAACTCCTCATTATTATTGGTATATTTAATCTTTTCACTAACAAATTCCATGGCCTCTATCGGATTCATATCCGAGAGGAATTTACGCATTACCCACATTCTTTGAATAGTCTTGGCATCTAAAAGCAGATCATCACGCCTTGTACTCGATTTAACAAGATCAATGGCAGGATAGATTCTTCTGTTAGAAATATTTCTATCGAGTTGCAGTTCCATATTACCGGTTCCTTTAAATTCTTCAAAGATTACTTCATCCATCTTAGAGCCTGTTTCAGTTAAAGCTGTGGCAATGATGGTCAGGGAGCCTCCGTTCTCAATATTTCGAGCTGCTCCAAAGAAACGCTTGGGTTTGTGTAAGGCATTGGCATCTATACCTCCCGAAAGGATCTTTCCGGATGCAGGGGCTACAGTGTTGTAAGCACGGGCAAGGCGGGTGATGGAATCCAGAAGAATGACAACATCGTGTCCGCATTCTACCAGTCGTTTTGCTTTTTCAAGAACAATATTGGCTACTCTTACATGTCTGTCGGCAGATTCGTCAAAAGTTGACGCAATTACTTCCCCTCTTACGCTTCTCTGCATATCGGTAACTTCTTCGGGCCTTTCATCAATCAGAAGGATGATCTGATATACTTCAGGGTGATTAGCAGCGATAGCATTGGCAATATCCTTTAATAATATGGTTTTACCGGTTTTGGGTTGTGCCACGATCATACCTCTTTGTCCTTTACCAATGGGAGAGAAGAGATCTATAATTCTAGGTGAAACAGAAGGTTGGTTCTTTTCAATATTGAATTTTTCCGTTGGGAAAAGCGGGGTAAGGTGCTCAAAGGCAACTCTGTCGCGAACAATACTGGGGTTGAGTCCGTTGATCAGTGAAACGCGGATCAGCGGAAAATATTTTTCACCTTCTTTTGGCGGACGAACATTACCTTTAACGGTATCTCCGGTTTTTAGTCCGAACAATTTGATCTGTGATTGAGAAACATAGATATCATCGGGAGAAGATAAATAATTATAATCAGAAGACCTTAAAAAGCCATAACCGTCGGGCATGATTTCTAAAACACCTTCACTTTCTATAATTCCGTCAAATTCAAAATCGGGATCACGGTAACGGCCTTTTCCTCTTTGCTCATTACCTTTATTATATTTGTTGCTTTTTTGCTCTCTGTTTTTCCCGTTGTTGTTGTTGTTGTTGTTGTTGTTGTTGTTGTTGTTGTTCTGATTTTCGTTAATTTTTTTGTCTGCAGGCCGGGATTCAGTATTTTGTCTGTTGTCAGCTTTACTTTCAGTCTTATTCTCAATACGAACCGGTTTGTTTTGTTCTTTGGTTTGATTTTTTGCCGGCTGGTGCTGAGGTTTTTTCTGATTTGAAGGTCGGGGTTTATTTTGTTTTTGATCCTGTACTTCTTTTGAAACCGGAGAATCAGTTTTTTTATTGTTCCCTCTTCCTTTCGGAGATGTTTTTTGTATTTCAGTTTTTACCGGTTTTTCATCTTCACTCTTGGGAGTCTGATCGGAAGGTTTCTGAACATTTTGATTGGTCTGTTTGGAAATTCTTCTTCTTTTGGGTTTGGGCCTTGATTCTGTTTCCTTAGCAATTGGAGTAGGGTTGGCAGCTTGTTGATCTAAGATCTGATAGATCAGGTCTAATTTTTTTAATTGTCGAAATTTAGGCACACCTATTTTTTGTGCAATTTCCTGTAACTCTAAAAGTTTTTTCCCTTTGAGTTCTTCGATTTCAAACATCATATATGTATTGATTAAATAATAATTTTCTTATTTTTAGGAGTATATCTGGTAAAAAATGAAATTCTTTCTTTGGATTATTGTAAAAAGAAGTAATCTACAATAGCATTTAACGATGCGACAATATTACAAAATAAAATTAATATATAATGATAAATTCTTAAAAAGATTAATGTATTTTTGCATTCAATAAAAATTTACCTATGATTCAAAGAGTACAATCTATCTATCTTTTTCTGGCTTTTTTAGTTGCCGGTGGTTTGATATTTGCTTTTTCTTTATGGACAGATCAATCCGGTAAAGAAGTTTTTTTTATTGATGCTGTGAATTCTGACAATATATATATGGTGATCACTGGAGTTTTATTTGTCATTTCCTCACTGTTTTCCCTGATATCAATCTTTTTATTTAAAAATCGTAAATCACAAATATTACTCAACAGAGTCAATATTATTATAAACTTTTCATTGTTAGGGGTTATTGTATATCTGATGCTAACGCTACCTGGAGAGACTTCGGTTTCTGAGAAAGGTATTGGGTCTTTTCTTCCTTTAATAGTCATTTTGCTTTTAGTTTTGGCAAATAAGGCGATAATTAAAGATGAAAAGCTTGTAAAATCTGTAGATAGATTGCGGTAATTCGTATTAACTTAGTTATTGTGTGTAAAGGCTGTTTAGAGATGATCTATACAGCCTTTTTTTTATTAGTGGTTTTCAGGTATTTTTAAAAATCCTATTTTTCTCTATTGTGTAATCTGTAATGTGGTTATATATTTGTAGTGTAATTAGTAATAAAAAAAAGGAAAATATTAATTCTTAAAGTTGCTAAGAATTTGAAAAAAAGGGGGAGAAAGGAGAGAGAGTATCGGTTTTAATTTTTTAATTAATTTTTATCTCTCTCCTTCTTTAAAAAAAGTTCAAAAAATAAATTGGAAAAATTGCTATAAAAAATTCCATTTAAAAACATCTTGAAAATCTTAGATCTTTTGCCAGGTTAAAGTATAACTCAATGAAAAATTGAGTAAAGAAACAGGGGAGAAAGGAGAGAAGTGAAATTATATTTCTAACGAGCTATTCAATAGCTTCTCTCCTTACTATTTTTTAACCAGAAGATGATCTTAAAGAATATAAATCTCAACGCTTATATAAAGTTTACAAATTAGTGTAAGTGTAAAATACAGGGGAGAAAGGAGAGGAGTGAAATTTTATTTCTAACGAAAAGCTTTAAAATAGCTTCTCTCCTTACTATTTAAAAAAAATACCCAGAATCAATTGGGTATCTTAAGGGGAAAAAGGATAGGGGAGATGGAGAGAAGCGAAAACGATTTCTAACGGTTTAAAAATAACCTCTCTCCATACTATATTTTAAAATATTTTCGTCGGTTATTATACCGCTAAAGTATATAAAAAATAATTATCAACAAAGTTATTAACCGTAAAAGTGACTAAAAAAATCATAATTAACTAAAAATCAAATAAATATAAGTGTGTAAAAGATAATGTAATTTAAATTTTGAATGTTTGATTAATTTTTTTCTACCTTTAAACCCCAATTTAGTGGTTTTTGGGTAGAAAATTCATGGTAAATGGGTAGAAGCAAAAATCACGGATTTCGCTATTGTATGGTATGTTGGATGCGTATATATTTGAAGTGTAAACTTTATATAACAATTTTTCAAATTATTACATTCAAACTTTAAATTTTATTATTATGAAAAAAATTACACTTACACTTGTTTCAGCATTAGTATTGATCCTTGTATCATTTACTGCTAACTTTAACAAAACCAATTCTACAGTACTTAATGATATTGATGGTACTTTATTAAAATCTTCTCCTGTGATTGAAAATAACAATGGAGATGTTACCGTAACTTTTTCAGTAGACAAGAACGTTATCGTTTCTAAAGCTTTAGTTGGAAATTCTAATGAGATCTATTTAATTGAAAATGGAAACTCAAATACTTCTAAAACAGTTACTTTAGATCTTCAGCCGGTTAATGGTAAGGTAGCTACTGCATTTAACAATATTTATGAAAGTAATTATGATGTAGCATCTTCTGAGGCTTTACTGAATGCTGCTAACCCAACAAGAAGACCAATAGGTGTTATTATTTGGGAATAAAACATACAATAAACGTATCTAAAATACGTTCATATAATACAAAATAAAGAATCCGGAATTTTATTTTCGGATTTTTTTTGCATATTTTTTATTGTATTATAATTTCAATTGAATGAAAAATAAAATTAGGGTTCATATTGCCGACGACCATCAGATCCTGATCGACGGTATTATTGCAGTGCTTAACTTTGAGGAGAATATTGAGGTTGTGGGCTTTTCTTTAAACGGTATTCAGGTGATGGATTGGTTTAAAAAGAACGATGCAGACATCTTAATTCTCGATATCAATATGCCTCAGATGGATGGTATTGAGGTTCTGAATAATCTGCATAAGATAAAGAAGAAACCTAAAGTGATCGTTCTTTCAAGTTATGATGATGTAAAGCTGGTAAAAGAAGTGCTCCAAATTGGAGCTCAAGGTTTTGTACCTAAGAAATCTGCCGGAGAACATATTGTTAATGCGGTTAAAAAAGTAGCTGCTGATGAGCAATATTTTACCGATGATATTAAAGAAAAAATGATGCAGACCCTATTAAACAGACCTGTCAAAGACAGTGTAAGTCAGGATGGTGTTTTGATCAGTTCCCTGACCAAAAGGGAACTTCAGGTTTTAAAACTGGTTGCCCAGCAATACAGTACCCGTGAAATTGCTGAAGAGCTCCACATTAGTGAAAGTACGGTTGAAACCCACAGAAAAAATCTGATGAAAAAGGTAAAAGTTAAAAATAGCGTAGGTTTGGCTATATTTGCCCTGAAGAATGAGGTAATATAATTTTAAAACTTTGTGTCAGGATCTTCTTTAAATAATTTCAGATATTTAATTCTTTCCCTATTGCTACTTTTGGGTTATTCTTTTTATGCCCAAAACATTTCCAACAGAGATAAATATATCCAGGAGAAACTACAAAGATTAGATTCTTTGATCTCTGCTAAAAAATATGATCAGGCCTTGTCATTAATTCAAAATGTAAAGAATACTTTTGCCTTAAAGAATAATGATAAAGAAAAATATGCTTTTGATTACAGATATGCTGAAGTGCTTTTTGAGAATGGTGAAAAGGAGAAGGCTCTTAATCTGTTGTTAAACAATCATGAAAAATTAAAATCATTTCCTGAATCTGAACTAACCATTCGGTATTTAAAATACATTACTAAAATATTTGCAAATTCTAAAAATTTTGAAAAAGCTATTATGTATAATAAACTGGCATATAAGAATGCCAGTTATAATAAGGATACCTCTAATATTTTAATTGTATTAAACAGACTAGGTAGTTTTTATTATGCCAGAAACCAGCTGGATAGTGCCAGAATTTATTACAAAAAAGTCATTTTATATAAGGAGACCCCTAAGACTATTCAACGTATAGCTAATGCATATAACAATCTTGGGGTAATCTATCAATATGAAAATGATATACCTAAGTCTAAATATTATGCTAAAAAAGCTATTGAGATTAAAAAGAAACAAAACGATCTTTTAGGGGTAGCTTATATCATGGTAAATATCGGAAACCTTGATCATTATATAAATAAATATAAGGAGGCTATAAAGAATTATAATAATGCCTTTCTTTTAATCGACAAAGATTCATCTAAAGAAGCAAAATACCTAAAAAAAGCTTTGTATGAGAATATGGCAGTTTCATACGATTCTCTAGGAGATTATAAAGATGCATATCAATATCTTATGAAAGGAAGTAATTTAGGGGATGAATTAACCGATGATAAATTGGCGGAAAGTATGGCTGAAGTTGAGGCTAAATACAACATCTCCAAACACGAACATCAAACTGAAATAGAAAGATACAATGCACAAAAAGCTAAAGTCTTGTTTATAGGACTTGCTTTTATAACGATTACCTTTATCATCCTGGCTATTATTTTTTATAAGAACTATAAGCTGCAACAGCAGAATAAATTTGAGCAGGTACAGAATGAAAATCAGACTAAGATTATCAATGCCACCATCGATGCCAAGGAAAAGGAAAGAAGAAAGATTGCAGAGGTCCTTCACGATAGTGTCAGTGCATTACTATCCTCAGTTAATCTGCATATTCAGGCTTCAAAATCACATTTAAATTCGAAAGTACCCGTTGAACTGACCAAGGCTCAGGATATTTTAGGGGAAGCCTCTACAAAGATCAGGGATTTATCTCATGAATTGATCTCCTCCGTATTGTTAAAATTCGGACTTGCCTTTGCGGTTCATGATATCTGCCAGAAATATTCAAATTCAGAGATAGAATTTGTGAGTAATGATAACGGAATCAAGCGTTATAATCAAAAATTTGAGATTAAGATCTATAACATTATAGAGGAATTACTCAATAATATTATCAAACATTCAAAAGCAAAACATGCCAGGATTAATCTGATAGAACGTTATGGAAATCAGCTTATTATTCAGATCATTGATGATGGTATCGGGTTTGATGTTGAAAAAGCCCGTAAAAAAGATGGTCTGGGGCTCAGTCATATCGAAGCTCGTGTAAAAGTGATGCAAGGGGTTTTTAATATCAACTCCAAAAGAGGAGAGGGAACAAGTATTTTTATTTCGGTACCCATTGTTAAAGTGGAAAATGAAAAGGAAAAAGTGAGTGCCTGATAGAAGATCATGTGTTTAATGGCAAACAAGAAATAGATATACTTGAATTTAAAACTAAGGTCTTTTCAATTCGATAACTTCCAGATCTGTAATCTCTCCGGAATCCAGTTTAAATCGCAATAAAGTACTTACTTTATGAAATCCGTATTTTCCTGCTGCCCCCGGATTCATATGTAGTAAATGGTATTTTTTATCGTACTGGACTTTTAGAATATGTGAATGGCCGGAAATAAATAATTTTGGCCGTATTCTTAGAATTTCCTCCCGTACTCTTTTCTCATACCTCCCGGGATAGCCTCCAATATGAGTTAAAAAAATTTTTACATTTTCAAGAGTAAAAATTTGATTCTGAGGACATTCCTTTCTAATCTCTGCTCCGTCAATATTTCCGTAAACAGCTCTTAAAATACTCACTTTTTCAATTTCATCAATTACCTTATAACTTCCGATATCTCCTGCATGCCATACTTCATCTGCTTCACGGCAATAGTCTAATATATTATCATCAATATATCCGTGTGTATCCGACATTAAAAGGATCTTATGCATAAATTTCAGAATGAGTTTATAAATTATATCTTTGTAAAAAAGACAAAAGTACATTATTTGAGATATTTTATTGAACTTTCTTACAACGGAAAAAATTATTTTGGCTGGCAAAGACAGCCTAATGCCATCTCGATTCAGGAAATGATCGAGAAGGCACTTCGGTTATTGCTTAAAGAAGAGATCTCTGTTGTGGGTTGCGGAAGAACGGATACCGGTGTTCATGCCGAACAGTTCTTTGCTCATTTTGATACGGATAGCCGATTTGATAAAGATGATCTGTTGTACAGGATCAATTCTTTTTTACCGGAGGATATTGTTGTTTATGGTTTTTATGAAGTAAATAATGAAGCACATGCCCGTTTTGATGCCGTGAAAAGAAGTTATGAATACCGTATCTTCTTAGGCAGAGACCCTTTTTTACTGGATACGGTTCTCCAGCTGCATCATCAGAAATTAGAGGTGTCTTTGATGAATCAGGCTGCTGCCGAATTGTTAAATTACACCAATTTTAAGTGTTTTTCCAAATCGAAAACGGATGTAAGAACCTATAATTGTGATGTAAAGGAGGCCTATTGGGAAAGTAAAGGTTCTCTGCTGATCTTTCATATTTCTGCCGACAGATTTTTGAGAAACATGGTCAGGGCTATCGTAGGTTCTTTACTCGATGTAGGTATGGGAAAGACCAATCCTGATGAATTTAAGAAAATTATTGAGTCAAGAGAAAGAAGTAAAGCAGGTGCTTCCGTAAAAGCAAAAGGACTCTTTCTTACAAAAGTGGTTTATCCTTTTGAAATCGTTAAAAATTGATTGATGCCAGATAAAGATAATAAAAAAATAACAGGAACTGTATTTGACATCCGGGTGTTTAAACGCCTGATGGGGTTTGTGGTCAACTACCGCCTTCAGTTTATTATTTCTGCGGTCTCTGCTATACTTCTGGCTGTTTTTGCGGCTGTGAGGCCGGTGCTGCTTCAACAGATCATCGATAAATATATTACAAATAAAAAACCTGATGAACTGTTACTTTTTATTGTTCTGATGTTGGTTGTCCTTTTACTTGAAGTGCTTTTTCAGTTTTTGTTTATCTATTTTGCCAACTGGCTGGGACAAAATATAATCAAGGATATCCGTACAAAACTTTTTGATCATTTGTTGGGCTTTAAGATGAATTTCTTTAATAAACAGGCTGTTGGTAAACTGGTAACCCGTGTGGTTTCTGATATTGAGACCATTTCCAGCATTTTTGGGCAGGGATTATTTACCATTATAAGTGATCTTTTAAAAATGCTGGTCATTGCCGTGGTAATGTTTTGGATGAACTGGCGGCTTGCCTTGATCGTATTTGCTGTTTTGCCGTTGTTGATCTATGCTACGCGTGTCTTTCAAAAGGCGATGAAAGGTGCTTTTCAGGAGGTCAGGACGGAAGTGGCAAATCTGAACAGTTTTGTCCAGGAGAGAATAACAGGAATGAAGATCGTTCAGCTTTTTACACGTGAAAAGATCGAATACCAAAAATTTTTAGGAATCAATGAGCGGCATAAAAAGGCATGGATCAAAACGGTGTGGTACAATTCTATTTTCTTTCCCATAGCAGAATTTTTACCTTCAGTTGCCATTGGTTTGGTGGTTTGGTATGGTGGTCTGCAGGCAGCGGTAAGTAGCACCGTTACACCCGGTGAGATCATTGGTTTTATTATGATGAACAATATGTTATTCAGGCCTTTAAGGCAGATCGCTGATAAATTCAATACTTTACAAATGGGAATGGTTGCTGCTGAGAGGGTATTTAAAATTATAGATACAGATGATACAGAGGAAGATACCGGAAAAGTGATTCACGATACTTTTAAAGGGAGCATTGAATTTAAAAATGTTCATTTTAGTTACCTGCAAAATGAAGAAGTGATCAAGGGTATTTCCTTTCAGGTAAATCCGGGGGAAAGGGTGGCTATAGTTGGAGCTACAGGAGCAGGAAAATCAACTATTATCAATCTGATCAACCGTTTTTATGAAATTGATACCGGTGAGATTCTAATTGATGGTATTCCCGTAAAGAACTATACACTCCATGAACTACGCAGGCATATCGCTGTGGTTTTACAGAATGTTTTCCTCTTCTCGGATACCATCTTTAACAATATTACTTTAAAAGACCCTGCGATAACTTATGATGAGGTGGTTAAGGCAGCAAAAGAGATCGGTATACACGAATTTATTTTGAGTTTACCCGGAGGCTATGATTATGATGTAAGAGAACGGGGAGTAATGCTTTCTGTAGGGCAAAGACAACTGATTGCTTTTTTAAGGGCAGCAGTGATCAATCCGAACATTCTTATTCTCGATGAAGCAACTTCTTCCATCGATACTCATTCAGAGATACTGATCCAAAAGGCAACAGAGAAGATTACAAAGAACCGGACTTCCATCATTATTGCGCACAGGCTGGTAACGATTAAAAAAGCCGATAAGATCATTGTTATGGATCACGGGAAAATTGTAGAACAGGGAACCCATAGTGAATTGCTGGCTAAAAAAGGTTATTACAGTAAACTTTATACCATTCAGTTTTTAGAGAAAAAGGCAGGTTAATAATTCAGATCCTCTTTGATCATTTCTTTTAGATCTTCCATATCTTCAAAGAGAACAAATACACCGTTATTGATATAGGAAATCTGTCCTGTCTCTTCGGAAACCACTAATACCACAGCGTCTGTTCGGGTAGAGATGCCCAATGCCGCTCTGTGACGAAGTCCGAAATGTGCAGGAATATCAATGGTATTTTCTATAGGAAGAATTACACGGGTAGCTGTAATGATATTATTTTCAACAATTACGGCACCATCGTGTAGCGGACTGTTCTTATAAAAAATACTCTTCAAAATTGATTTATTAACAACAATATGTTGTGAATCACCGGTCATTTTTACAAATTCCAGACTGTTATCCCGGGCAAGAACTATAAGTACACCGGTTCTGATCTTCGACATTTCTTCGCAAAAAGTAACCAGTTCCTCTACCTCATTGGGCGTTGCGATTTCAGTCTTTAAAAACTTTAGATGGCGTAAAAAGCCCTTTTTTGAGGCAAAATTGGTAGATCCCACCATCAGCAGGAATTTTCGTATTTCCTGTTGGAAAACAATGATCAATGCAATAAAACCACCACCGAGAAATTTTCCTAAAATATCGCTTAAAAGCTCCATCTTTAAAGCCACAGTAATCTTCCATATAAGATAAATGATGGCAATTCCGATAAAGATATTGTAGGCTGCAGTGCCTCTGATCAATCGATACATGTAATACAACAGCACAGCAACCAAAACGATATCGAGAATATCTAAAAAAGAAATATGTAAGAAATCCAGTGAATCCAAATTGAGCCGGTTTAGTAAAAAATTAAATTATTCTACATTGTAAATATATTCAATATTTTCTATAGAATATCCATCATTGTAAAATTGTGACCTTATTGTTAAATATTTGTTGTAAGAAACGTTGTTCCCGAATTTTAGTAAAATTGTGTTTTTATGCAAAGAATCGTTTACAAAGAAGTTCCGGATGGAGTCCCTTAGGTTATCCGTTTTAACATTGTTCAATCGTATTTCATTCTTTGCAATATCGATGATCATCGGATTTTTTTTAATCGTATCGAGTAAGGTTTTATTGTCTTCGGGAGTAAATATATAATGTGTGTCGGTAAAATCGTATAAAGCAAAAGTATTCGAGATCGTATCGGCATAACTCAGGTAAAATTGTTTGTCAACCGTTTTATGAACTAATGCATGAAGCGCATCATATTTAAGCTTCATTATTCTGGGCAAGACCTCCTTTAAAGGGAGCCGCCTGTCTATATTAAAGATCATATTGGTATTGGCAATTTTGTTGTTTTTGTTATATATGCCAACAGTATCTCCTTTTACCACATCAAAAAAGATCCATATTTTAGAGGTGTTGTAAACATCGGTAACTCCTTTTACGCCCAGTTTAGGGAGTTGTACTTCTTTTTTCTGGCAGCTGTTCAAAAGTAACAGCAAGATGAATAGTTTTAAGATTTTCATTTTATCTTTTGGAATAATTTTACACTTTCAACAGCTTGTTTCACATCGTGAACCCTTAGAATATCAGTTCCTTTCATCAGGGCTAGGGTATTGACGATACTTGTGGCATTCAGCGCATCTTCAGGTTCGATATTTAAAAATTTGTAAAGCATGGATTTTCTTGAAACGCCTGTTAAAATAGGTAGATCCAGTATTTTAAACAAATCGAGATTCTTTAAAAGTTCGTAATTCTGGTCGAGTGTTTTTCCAAATCCGAAGCCTACATCCAGAATGATGTCATTCACTTCAAGATCTCTCAACTGAGAAACTTTTTTAGAGAAATAGTAGATCAGCTCTTTGACCACATCATTGTATTTTGCCATTTTCTGCATGGTCTGCGGGGTGCCGGGCATATGCATAAGAATATAAGGAACCTGTAATTCTGCCACAGTATCAAACATTTTTTTATCGAGATTACCCCCGGAAATATCGTTGATCATACAGGCTCCTGCCTCGATACATTTTCGTGCCACTTCACTTCTGAAGGTATCAACAGAGACCAGAACCCCGGGAAATTCCCTTAAAATTAATCTAATTACAGGTAAAATGCGTTGTAATTCTTCTTTTTTAGAAATATTCTTAGCTCCCGGCCTGGAAGAATAAGCACCAATATCGATAAAATCTGCTCCTTCTTTCAGCATTTTTCCGGTCTGTTGAATAGCATCCTTTTCAGAATTATATTTTCCGCCATCGTAAAAAGAATCCGGAGTCAGGTTAAGGATTCCCATTACTTTTGGAATTTTCAGATCTATCAGATTTCCTTTGCAGTTTATCGTTTTCATCTTTGAAATTTTATTTTGTAACTACTTTATTGATCACCTTACTCATTTTTGGAGCTTTATAATTTTGCATTTTTTCAAGTAGGTCGGTAACGGAATCGCTCACCAGCAACATGTTCCGGTTACTTTCTTTTAAAAAGCCTTCTTTTACCATTAGTTCCAGTTGATCGAGGATAGGATTAAAATATCCGTTGGTGTTGAGCAATCCCACAGGTTTTGCCTCAATGCCCAGTTGTCCGAGAGTTAATGCTTCAAAGATCTCATCCAGCGTACCAAAACCTCCCGGTAAGGCAATATATCCGTCAGCGAGTTTACTGATCTTGACTTTTCTTTTCGACATTTTTTTAGTCACGATCATTTGAGTAATCTCGGTATGGGCAACTTCCTCGTGTCTGAGGAGGCTCGGAATTACCCCGATCACTTTGCCCTGATGTTTTAAAATGGTATCGGCCAGGATCCCCATCAGGCCTATTTTTCCGCCACCATAGATCATCCCGATATTTTTTTGAGCAAGATAAATTCCCAGTTCACGGGCATGTTTGGCGTAGACCGGATTAAAACCTTTACTTGATCCGCAAAAAACAGCTATTTTTTTCAATAAATCAGATTTAGAGTTTTCTCATTGAGAAAGAATTATATCTGTAAAAATAAACAAAGCAAAGATATTTATTGGTAAGTTTTTTATAAATTCGTTTCCACATAAAAATTTGATAAAAATTTATATAAATAAATATTTTTTATGCAGAAAACTTCAAAGCAATACGATGATGTAATTGAAATATGCCGTAAGCTCTTTGTAAACAAGATGAAGGATTATGGTAGTGCCTGGCGGATCTTAAGACTTCCTTCCCTGACCGATCAAATCTTTATAAAAGCGCAGCGTATCAGGCAGTTACAGGAAAATGATGTAAGAAAGGTTGATGAAGATGAGATTCCGGAATTTATAGGAATTATCAATTATTCGGTGATGGCACTGATCCAACTGGAAAAAGGTGTTGCGGAACAACCCGATATCGATGTGGAGGAAGCGATCAGCCTTTATGACAAACATGTGAACATCAGTAAAAAATTGATGGAAGATAAAAATCACGATTACGGCGAGGCCTGGCGTGAAATGCGTGTCAGCTCATTAACCGATCTTATTTTACAGAAGTTGCTTCGCGTAAAACAAATAGAAGATAACAAAGGGAAAACACTGGTCTCTGAAGGGATTGATGCCAATTATCAGGATATGATCAATTATGCAGTCTTTGCATTGATTCTTATCCGTGAAGAGAAAGAATCTTAAGCCGGATAAATGAATAATATTATTACTCAAATAATCAGGATCATAGTAGCGGTAACCTTTATCTTTTCCGGATTTGTAAAGCTGATCGATCCTTTGGGTTCGGCTTATAAGTTTGAGGAATATTTTGGTGCCGATGTGTTGAATCTGGAATTTTTAATTCCGTATTCATTGCTTTTTTCAGTGGTGCTGATCCTGATAGAAATTTCTCTTGGTACTTTGTTGTTATTGGGGTGCAGGGCGATCTATACACTTTGGGGTTTATTCTTCCTGACCCTGATCTTTTTGTTCCTTACCTGGTATTCTGCAGAATACAATAAAGTTACAGATTGTGGTTGTTTTGGGGATGCGATCACCCTAACCCCTTGGGAAACATTTTATAAAAATGTGGTGCTGATCGTACTTATTATCTATCTTTTATTTAAACGATGGGATATTCAACCTATTTTTACCCAGATCTTTGCAGAAAAGATCTTCCTGTCTTTATTTATTGTCTATTTGCTTACACTGGGCTATGTTCGCAGGCATTTACCTATTATCGATTTCCGGCCTTATGCCATTGGTAATAATATTGTTAAAGGCATGGAAACACCTCCTGATGCCCCAAAAGCAGTTTATGAAGATACATGGATCTATAATGTAGATGGTAAAGATAAAGAATATACTACTGAAGAAAAACCATGGGAAATTGAGGGAGCAACTTATGTTGACCGGATTACAAAAACCATTGAAGAAGGATATACCCCTCCTATTCATGATTTCACTATGGAAAGAAATGGTGAAGATTTAACAGCAAAGCTTTTACAGGATGAAAAACTGATGCTGGTTGTTATGTACGATCTGAATAAAACAAAAAAAAGAGGTCTGAAACGCTTAAAAGAAGTTACCGATCGTGCACTTCATAATGGTTATCTGGTTTATGCGATCTCAGCCTCAACAGAAGAGGATTATCTGAAAATCAAAGAGGAATACAATCTTGATTTTGGTCTGCTTTTTTGCGATGGTACTACTTTAAAGACAATAATCAGAGCTAATCCCGGAATTGTAATGCTTAACAAAGGAACCATCACAGGAAAGTGGAACTGGAGAGATTTTAAAAAGATAAAATTTAAGGATTGATCAATGTCCTTTAAAATTTTTTACTCCCGCAGTAACTTCAACATTGATATGGTTCTCTTCCGGTGGAATCGGACAGGAATATTTACTGTTATAGGCGCAGTAAGGATTGTAAGCTTTGTTAAAATCGATGACCATGGTATCTCCTTCCGGAATATCAAGATCTAAATATCTCCCTCCTCCGTAAGTAGTCTTGCTATTGGTTAGATCAGTAAATGGTAAGAACAGATAGTTTTCATATTCAGGAGTTTGCATAAGTTTCTGATTCTGGTAAACAGGTAATTTAAACGTTTTACCTTTCAGTTTAAAAGTTATATAAGCATAAACCGTGTAAACAGGCAAACGGCTGGTGGTGGTTTTCATTTTAAAAGGTTTCGGATCTTTTGTGCGTTCAACCTTTGCAATTACTCTAAAATTTGTGTCTGCAGGAAAGAAATCCAGGGTTTCAAAAGTTTTCAGATCTTCTTCTGAAAGCGGAGATTCCTGAGTATCCTTAAATTCCTTATTGAGTTTTTTCTGAAATTTATCGATCTCCTTTTTAAAACTGGAATATTTAACCTTTTCCTGGGCGTAAGAAAATGTGATAAATAAAAAAACAGGTATAAATATAAGGTTCTTCATGGGTTTACTTTTTCCAAAGATAAATATTTAATGATAAAATTGATGATAGATGAATACAATTGTTTGATAAATTATTTCAATATGATTACAAAAATAAATACATTACTTTCTATACATTTACAGGATGCTGACTAAATTATCGACACCTTACCGTGGACTTTCCAAAGAAATATGGATCCTAGCCCTGATCACTTTTATCAATCGGGCGGGTGCCATGGTGGTTCCGTTTCTGTCGTTATATCTTACAAAATATCTTCATTTTTCTTTAGGACAGGTAGGTTGGATAATGAGTTTTTACGGATTAGGATCGATCCTCGGGGTTTATATGGGTGGAAAACTTACCGATAAAATAGGTTATTACAAAATAATGTATGTCAGTATGTTCCTTACCGGAGTGGCTTTTTTAGTGATACAGTTCATTTATAGTTTTTATATATTGTGTTTAAGTGTTTTTATTCTTACAGCCATTGCTGATGCTTTCCGGCCTGCATTGTGGGTGGCCCTTTCTGCCTACAGTAAAGAAGAGAACAGAACTCGTTCAGTTACTCTGATCAGGCTGGCCATAAATTTAGGGTTTTCCATGGGTCCCGCATTGGGAGGTTTTATCATTGCAGGATTAAGTTATCAGGGTTTGTTCTGGGTTGACGGAATTACAACCTTGATCGCCGCAGTAATGATCTTAAAGTTTTTACATCTTAAACCATTTCATAAGGAAAGGTCAGATAATCCGGTTGAAAAAAAACTTTCTCCTTACCGGGATAAACAGTTCTTGCTTTTCTGGAGTGGAATGTTTTTAATCGGTTTTACTTTTATGCAGTACTTTTCTACTTTGCCTCTTTATTATAACGAAGTAATGCATTTGACCGAAAAGGATATAGGGTGGTTGCTTTCGCTGAATGGTTTACTGGTATTTTTAACAGAGATGCCCATTGTACATCATATGGAGAAATATAGTTTTAACAAGTTGAATATCGTGATCTTAGGAACTTTTTTAATAGCATTAAGCTTTTTTGTTCTGCTGATTTCTCCCTGGATAGGAATGGCTGTAATCGGGATGGTCTTGATGAGCTTTGGTGAGATCTTCGGTTTCCCGTTTTCTAATTCCTATGCTATGGAAAGAGCAAAGAAAGGTAATCAGGGAGCTTATATGGCTTTGTACAGTATGTCATTTTCAGTAGCTCATATCCTCGGTCCGAATTCAGGAATGCAGTTAGTTGAAAGGTATGGCTATGATTTTACCTGGTATGTAATGGGAAGTTTGTTGTTATTATCGGGTATTATATTTTTGTTGTTAAGAAGCTTTACAGAGGAGAAATAATTATAATAAAGTAAGTCTGGCCAGGTAATCATAATGTTCCCCTTCCAGAATAAGTTTGCAGGATAATCCGGCCTCTTCAGCACACTTCTTTAGGTTGTTAAAATCTACATACATCCAGTTAAAAGGATCGTCAGTTTCGTCTTTATAGGCAACTTTAAAGATTACTTCCCCGTAATAATCATTGCTTTTTTCAAGATAATAATCCTCCTCTTCAAACATATAACTGATATCTGAGGAGTCAGTTAATATTTGTCCTCCGGGGTTTAACAAAGATTTTAAGTGAGACAGAAAACGACTAAGATTCTTTAATTTCCCGCTCATACCTGCCCCGTTCATCAGGGCCAATAGGGTATCATATTTTTCATTTTTCAGATTGAGCACATTGATCTGCTTTGCATTTTTTATGCCACGGAGTTTGCAGGTTTCGATGGCTCCCCTGGAGATATCTATTGCCTTGACATCAAGTCCTTTTTCCTGTAAATAAAGAGAATGACTTCCGGAGCCACAGCCGATATCGAGAACCTTCCCGTAAGCCAGATCCAAAGCTTTTTGTTCAAGAACGGGCATTTCGGTATAGTTTCTGAACAGATAGGGCAGAAGCAAAACATCTTCTCCGGAAACGGAAGACCAGGTAATAAGATCTTCTGAATAATTAGCATTTTGATAATCGAGAATTGCTTTTCCAAAAAGGTCTTTCATAATCATTTATTTAACCCATTCGGGAATTGAATCTAATTGAATATCAAACATATAAGTGCCAAGATAATAGGTTGCTAAGGTAACGATAATAATACCGACCAGGTTGAGGAAAAAACCTGTTTTGGTCATGGTCATCATAGGCAATCTTTTTGTACCGAAAACTATAGCGTTAGGTGGGGTTGCTACCGGCAACATAAATGCAAGTGAGGCTGAAATGGTTGCAGGTAACATAAAGAGCAACGGATTTACATTGGCACTCAGGGCCAATCCTGCCAATACCGGTAAAAGGGTGCTGGAGGTGGCTGTATTTGAAGTGATTTCTGTTAAAAAGGTTATAACGGTTGCGATAATGACAATGATAACAATAGGATGAATATCTTTTAACCAGATCAATGAATTACCAATCCATAAGGATAAACCGGATTCTTTAAAACCACTGGCCAAAGCAAAACCTCCGCCAAACAATAAAAGTATCTCCCAGGGAATACTCTCGGCGGTTTTCCAGTCCATTAAAAAACTTCTTTTCTTTTGTTTGGAGGGAATCAGGAACAACAAGATCGCAATAAAAATAGCAACAGTTCCATCATTAAAATAAGTGGGATTATCAAAAAGTCCGGACCACCCGGGTATGGTAAAAGATCCCAGATTGATATCTGCTCTTAAAAACCATAACAAACCCAGAATGATAAATAAAATACCCATGATTTTTTGTTCATAGGTCCATTTTCCCATCGCTTTGTATTCATCAACAATAACTGAGTGATCGAGTTGCTTAAAATTCTTACCTGATTTCACAAAGACAAAATACAGGTAGATCCAAGTTATAAAGAATAAAAGCACAGAAATAGGAAAAGCATAAAAAAACCAATTTGAAAAAGTAATATCAGGCGCATTGGGGAAATTTATTTTTAAAACCCGTACAAAAAGTAAGTTGGGAGGTGTACCGATAAGTGTTGCAATACCACCTATAGAGGCACTATAGGCAATAGCTAGAAGTAATCCCACAGAGAAATGTTTCACACTATCTTTTGAGTTGATCTCTTCAAGTTTTCCGATAACCGAAAGGAGAATAGGGATCATCAACATGGTGGTGGCCGAATTAGAGATCCACATAGAAAGAAAAGCAGTGCCCACCATAAAACCCATCAGTATTCTTCCGGGGCTTACGCCGATTACCATCAGTATTTTAAGGGCAATTCTTTTGTGAAGATTCCATTTTTCCAGCGCCAGCGCTACAAGAAATCCGCCAAGGAATAAGAAAATGATATAATTAAAATAGGTTGATGAGACTGATTTCCCATCCATAATGCCTAAAAGCGGAAAAAGAACAACGGGTAAAATTGAAGTTACCGCCAAAGGAACAATCTCTGTTACCCACCATAATGCCATTAAAACTGCTACAGCAAAAGTATAGGTAATTTCAGGCTTTCCGGGTTCAAGGTCAACAAATAAAACAATGTACAGAAACAGAACCGGTGCAAGAAGGAAAAATATTTTTCTTAAAAAATGACTTTCTTTTACAAATTCTTTATATTTCATTATTGAGGTAAAACTTTAAATATAATTTTTGAATCAGTATAAACACTATGTGTCTGTGTTTTAAAATTTCTTTCATCAGCTTTATAGATGTTGGGCACATAGGTCTGAGGATTTAGATCGATCAGAGGAAACCAGGTGCTCTGAATCTGGATCTGAATCTTATGACCTTTCTTAAAAGTATGGAACACATCCTGCAATTTAATATTTACGGCAGTCTTCTTGTTTGGAATAAATGGTTCGGGATGAGAAAAACTATTTCTAAATCTTCCGCGCATCACTTCACTTCTGATCATCAAATGATAATTACTCAATTTTAAATGATCCTGCATTCCTTCTTTTTGTTCTTCAATAACAGCTGGATGTACATCGATTACTTTTACGATCCAGTCGGCAGCAGTCCCCGTTGTAGCAACGTTTAATTTTGCAATGATATCACCGATTATAGTAAAATCCTTATCCAGGACTTTGGTTTCAAATGTGAGCACATCGGTTCTTCTGGCAGCAAAACGCTGGTCATCCGACATGTATTTTCGTGGTGTAAAAACAGTTTTAATATCTTCGGAATAGGGTACAGGTTTTTTTACATCACTCACAAATTTAATAGCTTTGGTCGATATTTTTTTTGTGGTCAGCCGGTTTCCTTCAGACAGATAGGCAACTTGTTCTACAGCTTCTTTCGGGGGCCAGGAATCATATTGTTTCCATTCTTTCTTCCCGGTATCGAAAACATAAGCTTCGGGCAAGCCGGAATTAGAGTCTCCGTTCCCTTTTAAGAAATGATTAAAGAACTTAGTTTCAATATTCTTTTGAAAAAATTCGGAAATAGAATCACCAAAATAATAATTCCCAACAAAGTTCTTCCCACTTGATCTTGCCCAGGAACCATGAGACCAGGGCCCAAAAACCATGGTATTGTAGTTCTCCGGATTGTATTTTTCTATGGTTTTATAGGTTTCTAAAGGTCCGTAAAGATCCTCTGCATCAAACCATCCCCCAACGATCATAGTGGCAACAGTTGGTTTTACCTTTTTTAAATGCTGAATGATCCCTTTGCTTTGCCAAACGCTGTCGTAATTAGGATGCTCGGTAATTTCTTTCCAGAAAAAGTCATCTATCCTGTCGTAATTACTCATACTTTTATCATCCAGTCTTTTGTAATGAAAATATTTATTAAGATTTTTTAGCGGCCCCGCATCTAGAAAGAATTGGTACTGATCTTTAGATTTCATTTTAGGGAAGCTGTACCAGGCAGAATCGACGGGCTGATCTTTTGGCGTCCCAAACAGTGAAACAGCCCTGAAATAACTCAGTAAAAAAGCTCCGTTATGGTGAAAATCGTCAAAGAAGAAATCGCCAATACAGGCCTGGGGGGAGGAAGCCTTTAACGCCGGATGAGCATCAAGTACACCGTAAGTGGCATAAAAACCGGGATAAGAAATTCCCCAGATCCCCACATTTCCATTGTTATTTTCAACATTTTTTACAAGCCAGTCGATCGTATCATAAGTATCTGAACTTTCGTCGATATCATTTTTGTCCTTTTTAACAGGAATATAGGCCCGCATATTATCATAGGTTCCTTCACTCATCCATCTTCCTCTTACATCCTGATAAACTATAATATTTCCTTCTTTCATCAAAATGGAATTCGGGCCGATCTTTTCGGGGAATTTATCAGCTCCATAGGGTCGGCAACTGTAGGGAGTTCTTTTGATAAGAATAGGATATTTTTGACTTTTATCTTTTGGGGAATAGATAGTAGTATGAAGTTTTATGCCATCCCGCATCTCAATATTTACTTCTGTTTTGTCGTAATGATCTTTTACATAGGTGTCTCTTGCCTTTTTCGGTTCTTTTTTCTGGCATCCGGTTAATAAAAAGGAGGCTATTAATAAAAAAGTAAAATAGTGTAGAAATTTTTTCATAGTATTTCTTTAATTATTAAATTTATTCTGCAATGTCACCCAGTTGATATCCTTCAACATAAGCGATTTTAATTCCATTTTCATGATATAATTTCTTGATCATTGCCCGGGTCTTTCTTACTGCTATCCAATAATGATCGGGCGTAGTATAGGGCCTTACAGCAATAATAACATTATGGGTATCAAAATTATCGATCTCAATCAGAGGTTTGGGTTCTTTGAGTATTTCAGGGATATCTTTCATGGCATCAAAGATTAGTTTTTTGACTCTGGGAAAACTTTCAGTATAAGGGGTTGGAATCAAAACTTCAACTCTTCTGGTACCTATTTCTGAAAAATTTGTGATAATAGTATCGGTTATATGAGAATTTGGGACTATGATCGTATTTTCATCTATAGTTATAATTTTAGTGCTAAAAATCCCTATTTCTTCCACTTTTCCATAATAATCATCTATCAGGATCCAGTCAAATGTTTTAAAAGGTTTAAGGGAGAGGATCAAAATACCTGAAGCAAAGTTTCCGAGGCTTCCTTGTAAAGCCATTCCGATAGCAAAACCTACTGCGGCAAGTACAGCTATAATCCCTGTAAGATCGGCTCCAAGTATAGTAGCAATCAATAAAAAGAGTCCAACTTTAAATGAAATATCAACTAATGATATAATAAAGGGAATGATGTCCTGAGTAAAGTTGTATTTTTTTAAGATACCATTTGTGAAATTGACTATATTTTTTATAATCTTTAATCCCAACCACAAAATAAATGCGGCAAGGATGATTTTGGGAATATAAAAAACTATTTTATCTGTAGCCAGATCAAGATAATGGTAAATCTTTTCCATATAGGTGATTGAATTGTTAAAACATGTATTGAAAACACAATACCCCCACTAACAAAGTTATTAAATAAATTCAGATAAATATGTAAATTTTAAAACATTACATATTTCTTCTGTATTGTCCTCCCACTTCAAACAAAGCAGAAGTAAGTTGACCAAGAGAACAAACCTTGCTCGCTTCCATCAATTGTTCAAAAATATTCTGATTATGAATAGCTTTTTCTTTTAAAAGTCTGATCTCTTTTGAGGATCTTTCCTCGTTTTTCTTAATCAGATTTTTAACCACACTGATCTGTCTTTGTTTTTCATCTTCAGTAGCTCTGATCACTTCCTGTGGCAGAATGGTTGGAGAGCCCTTACTACTTAAAAAAGTGTTTACCCCAATGATAGGAAATTTTCCGGTGTGCTTGAGCTCTTCGTAATACAGACTTTCCTCCTGAATCTTTGATCGCTGATACATGGTTTCCATGGCTCCTAAAACACCACCTCTTTCGGTAATTCTGTCAAATTCGGCATAAACAGCTTCTTCAACCAAATCGGTTAATTCTTCGATGATAAACGCACCCTGAATAGGATTCTCATTTTTAGCCAGGCCGAGCTCTTTGTTGATAATCAGCTGAATAGCCATGGCGCGCCGTACCGATTCTTCCGTAGGAGTAGTAATGGCCTCATCATAAGCGTTGGTATGCAGTGAGTTGCAATTATCATAAATGGCGTAAAGGGCCTGTAAAGTGGTTCTTATGTCGTTAAAATCGATCTCCTGAGCATGTAAACTTCTGCCCGAGGTCTGAATATGATATTTAAGCATTTGTGCTCTTTCATTGGCCCCGTATTTATGTTTCATGGCTTTTGACCATATCTTACGGGCTACCCTGCCAATAACGGCATATTCAGGGTCGATACCATTAGAAAAGAAGAAGGATAGATTCGGACCAAATTTATTGATATCCATGCCTCTGCTGAGGTAATATTCCACATAAGTAAAACCATTAGCCAGCGTAAATGCCAGTTGCGATATAGGGTTGGCGCCGGCTTCAGCGATATGATAACCTGAAATTGAAACCGAATAAAAATTCCGGATATGATGATCAATAAAATACTCCTGTACATCACCCATGAGTTTAAGAGCGAATTCTGTGGAAAATATACAGGTATTTTGAGCCTGGTCTTCTTTTAAGATATCGGCCTGAACGGTTCCTCTTACTTTTGAAATAGTTTCTGATTTGATCTTTTGATAGATATCTTCAGGCAGTACTTCATCACCGGTTACTCCCAATAACATCAAACCCAAACCGTTGTTGCCTTCCGGTAAATCACCAAAATATTCAGGGCGTTCAATATTTTTTTCAGAATAGATCTTTTTAATCTTTTTCTCAACTTCTTTTTCAAGATTGTTGGATATTATATATTTTTCACATTCCTGATCGATGGCAGCATTCAGAAAGAATCCAAGCATCATAGGTGCCGGGCCGTTGATCGTCATGGAAACTGAGGTGAGTGCATGAGTAAGATCAAAACCGGAATACAGTTTTTTAAGATCATCGAGACAGCAAATAGAAACACCGGCATTCCCGATCTTACCATAGATATCAGGCCGGATATCAGGATCATTACCGTAAAGTGTAACGCTGTCAAATGCGGTTGAAAGACGTTTAGCTTCCGAATCTTTACTCACATAATGAAAGCGTCTGTTGGTTCTTTCAGGCCCACCTTCTCCTGCAAACATCCGGGTTGGGTCTTCACCGGTTCTTTTAAAAGGATAGATCCCGGCAGTATACGGGAATTCTCCCGGTACATTTTCCTGTAATGTCCATTGCAGGAGATCTCCCCAGGCTTTATACTTAGGCAGCACGATCTTTGGAATTTGTAAATGGGATAAAGAGCGTGAATATGTTTTAATATGGATCTCTTTATTTCTTACTTTAAAAGTAAAAGTTTTGTTCTTATAGCGTTGTTTTTTTTGATCAAAATTGATTATGGTCAGCCAGTTTCTTTGATCAAGGTCTAATTTAACTTTATTAAATTCTTCGGTCAACTGATTTGTAAGATCTTTATAAGTTCTATCAAGCTCTGAATCATCTGCAAGAATGCCATTTTCAGTCAGTTGAACCTCTTTTTTGCTGATGGTTTCAAGCGTTTTATAAATACTGTACAATTTTTGAGCAATTTCACTTTGTTTCCTGGCCCACTGATCGTAGCTATGATTGTTTTCAGTAATTTCTGATAAATAACGGGTTCTGTTAGGGGGAATAATGAATT
Source organism: Flavobacteriaceae bacterium (assembly GCA_024762795.1). GTDB lineage: Bacteria > Bacteroidota > Bacteroidia > Flavobacteriales > Flavobacteriaceae > Namhaeicola. Next base: position 23,800 of record JANTGS010000014.1, read on the forward strand.
TTTTTTCACTCATCGAAGTGTTCAGCTTAAAAGTATTTTTAAACCGGTTTCCTGATTTTTCATTTAGTTTTTCAATAAGAACCTGATACAGATTATTGGTGCCCGGATCATTGAATTGAGAGGCAATGGTTCCGTACACAGGCATTGCGTCAATCTCCTTTTCCCACAGCTGGTGATTGCGCTGGTATTGTTTTTTTACATCACGAAGTGCATCTAAAGCCCCTCTTTTATCAAATTTATTTATTGCGATTACATCGGCAAAGTCGATCATATCAATTTTTTCAAGTTGAGTGGCCGCGCCATATTCAGGAGTCATTACATAAAGGGCAACATCAGAATAATCAAGTATTTCAGTATCAGACTGGCCTATTCCTGAAGTTTCAAGGATGATCATATCATAATGTGCCGATTTTAATATTTCAATAGCATCACTCACATGTTTAGATAGTGCCAGATTGGATTGTCTTGTGGCAAGAGAACGCATATAAACCCTATCGTTGTTGATGGAATTCATTCTGATCCTGTCACCCAAAAGCGCACCTCCTGTTTTTTTCTTTGTCGGATCCACAGAAACGATAGCAATTGTTTTCTTGGGAAAATCAGCCAGATATCTTCTTACCAGTTCATCAACCAATGAAGATTTACCGGAGCCGCCGGTTCCTGTGATTCCCAAAACGGGTACATCTTGTTTAAAATCACCTAAGGAATGAAAAGCTTTTTGAAAATCAACGTGGTTATTTTCAGCCATTGTAATTAACCGGGCAATGGTATTTACATCTTTAGATTTTATTTTATTTTTTAATTTCTTGTCAGGATCAAGATTTGTCATTGAAAAATCAGATTGCTCCACCATATCATTGATCATTCCCTGGAGTCCCATTTTTCTACCATCATCAGGAGAGTAAATCCTTAATATACCGTAATCCATCAGGTCTTTTATCTCTTCGGGAAGAATTACACCGCCTCCGCCGCCAAAGATCTTGATCTGCGGTGATTTTTTTTCCTGAAGCAGATCATACATATATTTAAAATATTCATTGTGACCACCCTGGTAAGAGGTCATGGCAATAGCATTGGCATCTTCCTGAATAGCGGTATTTACTACTTCTTCAACGCTGCGGTCATGGCCGAGATGTATCACTTCCACACCGGTTGCCTGAATGATTCTGCGCATCACATTGATGGCTGCATCATGCCCGTCGAAAAGTGAGGCGGCAGTTACAATTCTAATCTTATTTTTTGGTTTGTAGGGCTTAACTCGATTCATAGGAATTTCTATAAGAATGTGACTGCAAGTTACAGAATTTAGATGAGTTTTTGCAAATCAGATAAGTTTGAAAATAAAGATATTTCAAAAAAATTACATAAAAAGCATCAGATCTAATTGTTTCTCCAAAAAGCAGGGCTGATTATTATAAGAACCGTAAAAAGTTCGAGTCGGCCAAGAAGCATTAAAAATGACGACCACCATTTGCCAAATGCCGGGAGAATATCGTAATTATTTACCGGACTCAATTCGCCAAAAGCTGGCCCTACATTCCCCAGAGAAGAAGCAGAAGCTCCCATTGCCGTTAAGAAATCCAATCCGAGAATTCCAAAAACCAAAGCACCTAAAGCAAAGATCATCAGGTAAAGGATAAAAAATGCCATAATGTTAAAAACGATACCTCTTTCCACAGCTTTTCCATTATATCTTACCGGAATAATCGCATTGGGATGAATGGTGCGTTTAAATTCGAGAAAGCCATTTTTAATCATGATGATCTGTCGTACGATCTTAACACCTCCGGCGGTGGATCCTGCAGAGGCTCCTGAAAACATCAATAAGAAGAACCCGATCGTTAAAAACTTAGACCAGAGGGTAAAATCGGCAGAGACAAAACCTGTTGTGGTTACAACGGCCAGAACCTGAAAAAGGGAATGCCGGAAAGAACTTTCCAATTCACCCCAAACCATGGGATGTGCAATGAGCTGGGTCTCTGTAGGGAATTTAGAAACTTCGGCATGGTAATAAACTACAAGAGTTGTGATCAGTGCCAGTCCCAGGACTCCTAAAAAATAATACCGAAATTCATCATCCTGAATAAATTTTTTAAATTTTCCTTTAAAAGCAAAGTAAGTAAGAACAAAATTTGTTCCGGCTATAAACATAAAAAATGAGATAATGTATTGTATTACAGGTTGATGATTCCAATAGGCAATACTCGCATTTTTAGTGGAAAATCCCCCTGTAGAAAGTGTGCTCATAGCATGGTTCAGTGCATCAAAATAGCTCATTCCTGCTATTTTGAGCAGTATGGCTTCCAAAAGTGTAAGTCCGAAATAGATCAGCCATAGGCGTTTGGCCGTATCAGTAATCCTGGGGTGTAATTTATCGGCCGAAGGACCGGGAGCTTCGGCAGCAAACATTTGCATCCCACCAATACCGAGTAAAGGTAAAATAGCAATGGTTAATACGATAATTCCCATACCGCCTATCCAGTGAGTGGTACTTCTCCAGAACAGAATTCCGTTAGGCATACTTTCAATATCATTTAAAATAGAAGCTCCTGTTGTGGTATAACCCGACATGGTTTCAAAAAATGCATTGGTGAGGGAAGGAATAGATCCCGAAAGGATATAGGGCAAGGTGCCGGAGAGCGACATCAGAATCCACCCAAAAGTAACCACAAGATAGCCTTCTCTTTTTTTAATTTGTTTTTTAAAACCTTTGGTGATAAATTGTAAAAGGCCTCCTATCACAATGGTTAAAAGTCCGGCATAAAGAATCCCTTTTGCGGCCTCTTCATGATAAAAAAAACTTACCAAAGCCGAAATCAGCATAAATCCCCCGTTAAAGATCAATAACAGTCCCATCATTTGCAAAACGATCTTGAAATTGATTTTTTTCATTTTAGAGATGTATTTTTAATTAAAGAATTTTTCAACTTTTGAAATGGTTTTAGGCAAACAGCAAACCACAACTTTATCATCTTCCTGAATTCTGAATCCGCCAAGTGGAATAAAACCGGTAGTATTTCTTACAACACCGCCAATTATAGCATTTCTTGGGAAATTAAGATCGCGGATATCCTTTCGGGTGATCTTGGAACCTGCAGGGGTTTTAAATTCTAAAACTTCAGCATTCATATTGTTTAAAATGGTCATTTCCAGCACTTCACCTTTTCTGATATAACGAAATATATTATTGGCAGCTAAAAGCTTTTTATTGATAAGTGTATCGATTCCTATGTTCTTTGACAGTTTAAAATAATCGATATTCTGAACAAGAGAAATGGTTCTGTCTACCCCTTTAGATTTGGCAAAAAGACAACTCATGATATTGGTTTCCGATCTTCCGGTAACGGCAATAAAAGCATCCATCTCATCTACATTTTCTTCTTCCAGAAGTTCAACATCCCGGCAATCACCATAAATAACCAAAGCATCGGGAAGTTGTTCGGCAAGTTCAATGGCTTTGGCTTTATTTCTTTCAAAAAGTTTTACACTAAAACCTTTTTTGCATAATTCAAGTGCAGTTTTGGTGCCAATTCCACTTCCCCCTGCAATCATTACACTTTTAATTTCTTTACTCATTTTTCCGGAAAGATTCTGGATCTCATCCACCCCTTCAGGAGTTGTAATAAAATAGGCCTGATCTCCGGCTTTAAAAACTGTATCTCCTCTGGGAATGATCGTTTCCATAGAGTCTGTATGTTGGATAGCAACCGGCATAAAGTGCAAACCGGGATATTTCTCAGCGGCTTCTTTTACCGATAAACCAATCACCGGAGCATTTTTGTTGATCATAATTCCTACCATGGTCAGAGCGCCTTCCTCAAAATCATGAGTATCGTGAAAAGCCGATTTATCGATTAGTAATTTTATTTCATTTGAGGCCAGTTCTTCAGTTGAGATCAGCTCATCTATACCGAGTTCGGCAAAATTAATTTCATTTTTTTTCTGGGTGAATTCGGTATTTCTGATCCTGGCGATGGTTTTTTTAGCTCCCAGTTTCTTGGCGATTACACAAATGGTAATGTTTGTGGTTTCAGATGAAGTAACGGCTATCAGTAGGTCGGTATTATCAATCTCATTTTCTTTTAATCGGACAATAGAAGTGGCATCAGCCTGGACGGTTTTTATATCCAGGCGCGTATCGGCATAGCTTAACCTTTCTTTATCTTTATCGATTAATGTAATGTTATGAGATTCATAAGAAAGTAATTTTGATAGGTGAAAACCTACTTCTCCGGCGCCGGCAATTGTAATATTCATAATAATAGTTTATGAAAATGATTATGTATAACAAATGTATTCTTTTTCTTTTATATATTTAAAGAAAATATTCGAACCCATGAAAAACAAGTCATTAACCATTAAAAATTGGAATGAAGATGATCGTCCGAGAGAGAAATTATTGCTTAAGGGGAAGGAATCTCTATCTGATGCTGAATTGATCGCCATTTTACTCGGTTCAGGAAATAATGATGAAAATGCGGTTGAGCTGGCCAAGCGAATCTTAAGTTCAGTGGAGAATAATTTAAATGAACTGGGCAGGCTAACGGTAAATGATCTGATAAAATTTAAAGGAATAGGAGAGGCCAAGGCTGTTTCGGTAATCACTGCACTTGAGATTGGAAGAAGAAGAAGGCATGAAGAGGCTGTAAAAAGGGCTAAGATCAAGAGTAGTAAGGATGTTTTTGATTTGATGCAGCCTTTGATTGGAGATCTTTCTTATGAAGAGTTCTGGATCTTGTATCTGAACAATTCCAATAAGGTCTTACATAAAATGAATTTGAGTAAAGGAGGAATTACCGGAACTCTGGTAGATAATCGTTTGGTTTTAAAAAAGGCACTTGAAATCAATGCTACAGCTATTATTCTTTGTCACAACCACCCTTCCGGAACTTTAAGTCCCAGTAATTCTGATATCAGTTTAACCAAAAGGATAAAAGCAGCAAGTGAGGTGATGGATATCAAGACCCTTGATCATCTTATTATCACACAAAAGAAATATTACAGTTTTGCCGATGAGAATATGTTATCCTAAATTTAAGCTGTTAAGCTTTATAAAGTCGGATAGAAAAACTATTTTTGAATATTGAATAAAGAATCTATGCTTTTAGTTTATACACAAAAAGTAACTCCGAGAGTAAGTTTTACTTTTAAACATATTTTTACCCGGATTTTAGATATTCAGGTTAGTTTTACAACTAAAATTGAGGAATTTATTGCTTATGAGGGCATTAAATTATCTTATACAAAACAGGTTTTAGGCAATGAATTTTTTGTAAGAAGTAATGATTTTCTTTTTCATCAGGGAATTGATTATGTTGATATTCAGATCTCAAAGTGGGATGATGTACCCTGTTTTTTTCAGATGAACTCAACTTCACCCATACCATTTGATATTTTTGCAGCGAGTTTTTATCTTTTAAGCAGATATGAAGAATACCTCCCTCACGTAAAAGATGAGTTTGAACGTTTTCCTGCTGAAGAAAGTCTGGCTTATCAAAACAAATTTCTGGATCTTCCTATAATTGATGTATGGGCTTATAAGTTAAGAGATCTTTTACAGGAAAAATTCCCGGATTATAAATTTAAGGAAAGGTCTTTTAAATTTATTCCTACCATTGATATAGATATTGCCTATAAATATAAATACAAAGGGTTTGTAAGGATGTTCGGAGGAACAATCAGAGATATCATACATTTAAATTTCCAGGATGTTTTTGAGCGTTTTTTTGTCTTGTTTAAGTTTAAAAAAGATCCGTTCGATATCTATAAAAAATTAATAAATCTGCAGAAAAAATTTAAATCAGAAACAATTTTCTTTTTTTTATTGGGCGATTATAGTGCATTTGATAAGAATATTTCGTTTAATAACCTGAAATACCGGATGCTTATAAAAGATGTTGCAGATTATGCAAAAGTTGGATTGCACCCCTCTTATTATTCCATGAAGAACGATTTAAAACTGAAAAAGGAAAAGAAAAGAATGGAAAATATTGTTAATTTTCCCATTACCCGTTCGAGACAACATTATCTGCGTATGGAATTACCCGAGACTTATCAAAACCTTGTCGATTTGGAAATAACCGAAGATTATACCATGGGTTATGCACAACACTATGGCTTCAGGGCGGGAACCTGTACTCCTTTTTATTTTTATGATCTCGATTTTGAGATTCAGACTCCCTTAAAAGTTTTTCCTTTTGCCGTGATGGACGGTACTCTTAAGGAGTATTTAAAACTTTCTACAAAACGTTCCTTTGATGCAATCTATAAACTTGCCAGTGAGGTAAAAAAAGTAAACGGAACTTTTATCACTGTTTTTCATAATGAATCGGTAAGTGGTTCGGGACAATGGAAAGGCTGGGACCAGAAGTATGTTGAAATGATCGAAAAGTTGACCCATCTCGAAGCAGAATAAAACAATTCCTTATAAATTTATGATAAAGTATATTTTTAACAGAGAGATCGATCGTAAAAAATATGATGCTGCTGTTGAAAATGCCCTGAATACCAGAGTTTATGCCTGCAGTTGGTATCTTGATGCTGTTGCAGATGACTGGGATGTGCTGGTTCAGGAGGATTATAAAGCGGTTATGCCTTTGCCTAAAAGAAAAAAATATACATTAAACTATATTTATTTGGTGCCCTGGGTACAGCAACTCGGAATCTTTTCCGGTGAAAAGGTAAGTGAAGATTTGATACATAGTTTTATAGTAAAAATTCCTGGAAAATATGTTCTGACAGATTATTATTTCAATTCGGAGAATCAATTTAAAAGCAAATATCTGACCGAAAGAATAAATTATATTTTAGCCTTGAATTCAGGTTTTGAGCAAATTAAAGAAAGGTTTAATTCGAACAGAAAAAGAATACTCAGAAAAGATTTCAATGACTTTATAATTGATAAGCAAGGAAATAGAGATGAGTTTTTGGCTTTATACGGGCAAATAGAAAAGAATTTTGCATTACCTGGAGATGCCCTTAAAAAACTTCGGAACCTTTTAAATTCCAGGCAGGATTTTGTTCATGTTTGGAATGTTTATCAGGAAAATGAGCTTTTGGCCGGGTTGTTATTTTTAAAAGATCAGAAAAGGATTACCTATTTACTGCCGGTTGCATCTGAAGAAGCAAAAAAGAGAAACCTTCCTTCTTTTATTGTTGGTAAACTTATTAAAACCTATCAAAATACCGGTTATATTTTAGATTTTGAGGGCTCGATGGCCGAAGGGGTTGCAGGTTTTTATAAGAGTTTTGGAGCTGAAAAAGAGCTCTACTTTCACTATAAAAAGAAAGCACTTTTTTAAATTTTTTTGTAATAATGATAAAAAGCAAAAACAGATAAAATTGAAGTAACCCACATGATTATGGCGGATGTTATGGCAGCTCCCAGAATTCCAAATCTGGGAATAAGAATAAAGTTGGCAATCAGATTGATCAAAATGGCAATAATAGAAATCCAGTAATTGATATAAGCTTTTCCAATAACAGAAAGCAGGTTTCCAAATAATCCTCTTAAACTTAAAACAGCACTAATACCAATGATAAGAACGATGAATGTGCTGCCATAATTAATAAATTCTTCACCAAAAAAATGTAATATATAATTTTTAAAAATAAAGGATAAAATAATAATGATCACACTTATTATTGAAAAGAAGGAAGTATAATTTTTAATATAGGTATTGATATATTCTTTTTTTCGATGTTTTTGAGTAAGATTTACAAAATCGGTAATTAATAGAGCCCTTGGTAAAAAAAGAAGACTAAAAGGGATAAGTGAGAGGTATTTATAAAGAGTTACTTTTTCAGGATCATTTAGGATTTGTCCTATTAGAATAATATCCAGAATAATTAATAATTGAGTGGCAACATTTGATAATCCTGTATAAAAACTGTATTTCCAGAAGGTTTTTATCGAAAAGTTAAAGGGTATGATCTTTTTGATATTAAAAGTTATTTTTCTGATAAACAATAAGAAAGTAATTAAAGGAGTTAAGACCAATGCTAAAACATAACCGTTTTCTTTAAAAAACCAGCTCCCTAAGAAAACTGTAAGTAAAAGCAAAATACTGTAAGTTATATCTACATAGGCAAAGGTTTTATTTTGATGCAACACACGAAACTGAGTTTTTAGGCTCTCCAATAGGAACATGGTTAGGATCTGAAAAGAGATCATAAGGAGATAAGGTCTTGATGCGGTCATTTCAAAAGTTAGTACCGGGCTTAAGATCACGATCAATACGATCATGATCAGTGAATAAAAGCTCCCTTTTTTAAGTACGTATGCAAAAAGATTATTTTTATCTTTTTCAGAATTGTATAAAGCTCCATAGCGGAGTAGGCCTTGTGAGGCTCCAAGTCCGGAGATGGGTATAATCATTAAAATAATATTCAGGGCATAGATTACCAGTCCTAACCCAAAGTTAGATAGCAATTTTAATGCGATCCATGAGGCCAGAAAAGACAGGATACGCGCAAAGATCGAAGCCAAAAAAATATAAGCTCCATCACGTTTAAAAAAACCTTCTATAAATTCTTTGGTCATATATGATCTTTTAAAATCTGGTGATATATTCGGGTATATTCAGATAAAACAGCTGTTTTACTAAAATGCTTTTCTGCGAAGGCATTCATCTTATTTTTATCAGGCTTTTTCTTTTCATTATAAAAATTCAGAATCTTATTAAAAAACTCATTTTCATCTCCTTTAGAAACAAGTTTTCCAAATTCATCAGGAAAATATTCGCTGATACCTCCTACATCTGTTGAAATAACCGGAACACCACAAGCAAAGGCCTCAAGAATAACACAGGGCAGGTTTTCATAATTACTGAACATTAATAAAAGATCAGTTTGTTGAAGATAAGAAGCAACTTCCCGGTAAGGAATCTGATTGATAAGAATGATATTCTGAGGTTTAATTTTAAGTTGACTGATCTCATCCTGATATTGGAATGGATTATATCCAATAAGATAAAAAAGCAGATCAGGAATATGATTCTGTAATTTAGAAATGGTTCTAAGAATTCCTGAGATATTCTTATGATCGTTTACAAGGCTTGAAATATGTGTAAGGGTAAATCTTTTATGATCTGCTCTGTCAGGTTTAAATATTGCAGTATCAACTACGTTTGGAATATTTTGATAATTTCCCTGAAAACCTAGACGAATCATATTATCTTCTAAATTTTTACTCACAGGGCAAACAACTTTGGCTCTTTTCACAATATTTTCAGTAAATAATAATTCAGTTTTAGACAATTGTTCTGATCTGTAATTTAAATATCCGGTATAATGCTCAGTAATAATATAAGGAATGGACCGGGTACGATTCAAATAGAGTGCTACCATACCAGCAGGAAATATTCTGTTTACATGGATTAGATCAATGTGACCTGATAATTTAAAAAGTTCCATGTATTTATTAAAAAAAAGAATATGTTTTTTTATTTCAGAACTTACAGGTTTCAGGTAATAGATTAGTGTTCTTACACCATTTATAACTTTATCAGAGAGTTCATCTTTAGATATTTTTTCATCAGTGATTACATGAATTGAAGTAATTCTATGTTGCATGGCCATGGTCTCCGCATGCCTTTGAATAAAATCTCCATTAACAGGTAAAACCCTTGAAGGATACCAGCTGTTTAAAAATAATATATGCAACTTTTTTTTGGTCAAATCTAATTAGCTAATTTAGTAAGCTAAAATAAAACCTTTTCATGAATAAGCTGTTAAATAAAATAAAACATATCTTTTTCGATCTCGATCATACCTTATGGGATTTTGAAACAAATTCAATTCAGACCTTTAAACAGGTATTGAAAATGTATAATATAGGTATTGACTTATCGAAATTTATGGAGGTTTATAGCCCAATTAATCATAATTACTGGAAATTATATCGTGATAATAAAGTTAGTAAGTCGGAGTTGAGATATGGCAGACTTAAAGATACTTTTGATCGACTTGATTATGATATAAGTGATGAACTTATTGATGTACTTGCCGAAGAATATATTAATTATTTACCTTTTAATAATGCATTATTTGATGGAACTCATGAAATTCTTACCTATTTAAAACCAAAATATAAGATTCATATAATAACCAATGGTTTTGAAGAAGTTCAGCATAAAAAGATGAGTAATGCTAATCTTTTAGAATATTTTGATAAGATCATTACTTCGGAAGAAGTAGGAGTAAAGAAACCAAATCGAAAGATATTTGAATATGCATTAAATAAAGCAAATGCCTTATTGGAAGAGAGTATGATGATAGGTGATAATTTTGAGGCGGATATTTTGGGTGCGAGGAATGCTGGGATGCAAACCATTTTTTGTAAATTCAATGGAGAAACTTCTGATGATGAGACTATCAGCGTTACCAGATTGTCAGAAATAAGGCAATATCTGTAGCAAATTAAATAAAATTAATATCTTTATAAAAAATTTGCTTGAATTCTCCCCTTATGAAATTAAAATGGATTGTATACCTGTTTTTATTTTTTCTGTTTAAAATTCTTCCGGCACAGAATAAACAGATCCTTTACGGTTTTGACGAAATTCCTCAAACTTTGATGTTAAATCCGGGTGCTGTTGTTAGTTTTGATAAACATATAGGGATGCCTTTTTTTTCGAGTGGTTTCTTTCAGGCAGGTGTCTCAAATCAGGAGATAAATTATACCAATCTTAAAGATGATAGTGATTCAAAAGATGAATTGTTGGCAAAGATCTATGAGCTTGGATATAATAAAGAAACTGATTTCATTTCATTTAATCAGCAGTGGGAATTATTAAATATGGGTTTAAGATTAAAGAATGACAGGTTCTATCTGAGCTTTGGTATGTATCAGCAACTTGAGGGATTTACAAAAAAACCGGAAGATATTGTTTATTTAATTTATCCTGAAGAAATTGAAGATGTTGATGATCTTTTAAAGATGAATAAATTTTTAGGAAATTTACTGGGGGTCTTTCATTTTGGAGTTTCTGTTAAAGTGAGTGATAAGCTGAATTTAGGCGCCAGAATAAAATTACTTTCAGGATCATCTGAATTCTATTATCCTTTCCAGGTATTGGGGGATAAAGCCAAGTCTCAGGGAATTTTAAGGTCTTTTATACCTGCCATAACTGAATCGGTTAAAGAGATCTATCCCGGACTGTTCTTTGGAGATGATAATATAGGTATGGGAGTTGATCTTGGATTGACCTTTTATCCTTCTGAAAAAATTGAAATGTCGGCAAGTCTTCTCGATCTTGATTATATCAGTTATAAGAATTATAATTCTATTGAGCCTGTCCTTGATCCTGAAATTGAAAAACCTATTCCTGATGAATTAAAAATGCCTGCATTTAATGTTTCCAGGGATCCTGTTCTCTTTTATTCATTTAAATATAAGATCTTTCATCCTGTTTATTTTGATAAATGGAAATCTATATATCGTGATTCAAGGTATGTGTCAGCTGTTGAAAAAGTATTGAAAACTGAATTGGGTATGCAAACCTATACTGTTTTCAGGCCGGATGCTTTAGATTTTGCAATAACTGCTTTTGCTTCACACGATTTTAATCGATATATCAGTGCCAAACTTACCTATACCTATGATGCTTATTCGCCTACAAATATTGGTTTTGGACTTTCCACACATTATAAAATATTTAATCTCTTTGCCACTGCCGATAATTTGTTAAATTTGTTCAGTATTGAAGACAGTAATTATCAATCCTTTCAAATTGGAATGAATTTTGTTTTCTGAATAATTTAAAATTTTTAATCATTATGGATAAGAAGTTAATTGTTTTTTTTCTGTTAACCTTCTATACTTTAGCAGGATATTCTCAAAGCAGCGTTGATAATTATAAATATGTGATCATACCCCGAACTTATGATTTTCTAAAAATTCCAGATAAATATCAACTCAATTCACTTACAAAATTTTTGTTTGAGAAATATGGCTTTACGGCCTATTGGGAAGATGAAGATTTTCCTGCCGATCTGATTTCTAATCCCTGCCTTGGAGTAAAAGCTGATGTAATAAATGAATCAAATCTGTTTACATCAAAATTAAAAGTAAGTCTAACGGATTGTTCAAATAATGTGATTTTCACTTCTGAACTGGGAAAAAGTAAAGAAAAGGATTTTAAGAAATCTTATCACGAAGCCCTGAGAAGAGCATTTAACTCAATTCAGAAACTCAATTACCACTATAAAGAAGGAAATAGCATTCCTGCATCTGGAATAACAGAATCTTCAATGATAACTCCGGAGGCGAAAACTCCTGCTGTTGTTGCTGCTCCTGTTGTTGTACCACAAGAAAAAGTGGCAGTTAGTGAGAAAAAAGAATCCCATACTTCAATAGCAAGATCTTATCAAGGTGAAAATATTTCATTCTTTTTAATTGCTAAGGATAAGGGTTTTACAGTTTATGTTAACGATAGTAAAGATCCAAATTATAAGAAAGGGGAAATGATAGGAACCCTTTTAAAGACTTCTTTACCCAATGTTTACAGAGTTACCTGGAAGAATAAAAAAGGAGATTTTGAAGATACTACCGGTTATTTTGATGATAATGGAAATCTGAAAATCGATTTTAAACAGAACGGAGAAATTACTGTAAAAGAATTTAAAGTTGAAGATTGATAAAAAATAACTGACAGGTTTTTTATCAATTTTCAGATCTTATTCCACTACTTTTTTAACTCTTTGAACAGAGTCTGATTTTGATAAGGTCAGCCGTACAATACTGTCTTCTACCGCATTAAGATCATGAGGAACTGAGGCTTCCAAAGCCACAATATCCCCTTTTTCAAGATGATAGATATGGCCTTCCACACCAAAATCAATGGTACCATCAAAAATTTCCACAACTATAGGAAAAGGAGTCTGGTGTTTTTTCATGGTATGCCCTTTTAACATGGCAATGCGGATCTCTTTGGTGCTATCTGTTTCCAGCAGAACGCTAATAACGGGTTTATCTTTTGGGTATTGTAAATTTTTTAATAAAGAGGAAGTGATCATTATATTGATTTTAGTTTTCTTAAGGATACGAATAAAATAACACCTGTTTATTCTTAGTCGTGTTCTTAGATAGAAATCTGATCTTTTAGTGCATCCTGTGTCCTCCTCCTCTCCTTGGTCCGCCTTTTGGAGGATTAGGATTCTTATTGCCATTCAGGTTAAAGGTTAGACTCAACATATAATAATTACCCAGTACCTCACGGTGGGTTTCTTCAAAATAGTTATCGGAACTGTTTCTGATAATACCAATATTCTTGTTCAAAATATCTAAGGCAGAGAGCATTAGCGTCAGGCTTTTCCTTTTGTTTAAAGCATAGGATAAAGAAGCATTCCAGATAGGTACAGACTGGTCTGTGTCGAAATTACTATCGGTGTAAATATCATATTTAAACTGGCTGTTTACATTAAACCGGTCGGTTACATTCCAGTCGGTCTTTATATAATAAGTTTGCTGCAGATAATCTCGGTCAGTATTTCTTCCTGTAGTAAAAGTGGTATAGTTCTTTTTCCAGTCGGCACCAATCATGGCATCAATCTTCTCTTTTTTATCGTTTTCCAGTGAAAATCCAAAGGTCCCGTCTTTAGAAACAGTTTCATTGATGCTATTATTGATTATCGACAGGTAATTGTTGTATCCAAGGTTTAATTTAAGATTATATCTCAAGCCCATTTTTTTCCAACGGTTACCAAAATTCGTTCTGAAACTAAAATTTTTACGGTCTCCCATATTTTCGTAGGTAGTGGTACGAACACCAAAACTATCAGTGAATTCTGAGTTTACAATACTGTTTTTAGTGTAAGAATAACTTAATCTTGAAAACAGACTAAATCCGGAAGAGAAGTTATGATTAATAAATAATAAACTGATATCATAAACATCTTCGGGTGTAAGGTCAGGATTACCTTTGGAAATGAAAAGCGGATTAAAATCATTCACAACGGGTGATAATTCATTAAGGGAGGGCAGGTTGATATCTCTACCCATTCTTAAATAGGCAAATTTACCCCTTTCAGGCCTGTATCTGAACTTTATTGATGGTGTAAAATTTGAATATTGATTATGCCGATTGGCTACTTTATCAATACCAAAATCCTGTGACTGACTTAAGATCTCAGCACTTGCAGAAATTGTAAATATTTCTTTATCGTATTTATATTGAACACTACCGGTAAGATCAGTATTTCGATAATACTGAGAATAGATCAGCGGGTTTTGAATAATATCATTCTCATATTTTGACTGGTTGACATCATCATCTGTTGAAGTATGATAAACTTTACCTTTTATTTCTATTAAATGCTTATCAGTGATAGGTTCAGTATAAGCAAGGTCAAGGTCCATATTCATTTTATCCAGATCCTGTTTACGGCTGATATCGAGTTTTTGAATAATTTCCTGATCCGGATCGGCAATATTATATTTATTGATCTGATTATTATTATTTGTACTGCTGCTGTTTGAAGCGTTAAAGCTACCACTTGTTGTGATATGCCGTTTGCTCTCTTCATTAAATCTTTTTGTATAGTAGTAACTCACATTACCTGACCCCTTAGTGCTTGAATTATCTGTTGAGCCAATACTTTGCAGGTCCAGTTCCTGATCACCATTGTATTTATCGAGGGTATTGATGCTGTTTCCTTCATTTTTTGAACGTTTAGCATTTCCTCTTATAGAGAGTGAACTCAGTTTTTTGGAACGATCTCTGTAAGAGAAATTGGTTGCATGGCTGTTGGTAACGTTTTCACTTCTTCTTCTTATTTCTGATAAGATCTCTTTATCCCCAATAAATTCAGTTCTTTTGGTAGAAATATCTCCCGTAGTATTTTTGGTGTAGTTATAGAAATAATCGGCATTTAATGTTTGTCTCTCTTTAAATTCGTATCCCAGATTTAAGCCACCAACACCTGTAGTTACAAAACCGGATGAAGGAGAGCTTGAACCACCTCCGAAGAAGGATCTTCCGCCACCGCCTCCGGTATTGAATACAATGATTTCGGATATATCAGAACCTGTTGTGTTTACATTGTTAAATTTTCCAATAACTGAAGTTTGTAATTTTGAAGAGAACCGGTTGTAGTTTAAACTGGTAAGATAACGGTCGTCTGTACCATAGCCACCCTGAAATTTACCAAAATCGTTTACTTTTTTATTGTCTTTAAGTTTCAGGTTGATTACCTTATTACGTTCGGCATCATGCACTCCCGAAACTCTTGCCTTTTCGCTTTTTTCATCGATGACCTCAATATTTTTAATTGCATCGGCCGATAGGTTTTTTGTTGCAATGGTGGGATCACCGCTAAAGAATTCTTTTCCGTCAACATAAACCTTTTTTACCTCTTCTCCCTGAGCTGTAACTTTTCCGGAAGCATCAACTTCAACACCGGGAAGTTTTTTAAGCAGGTCTTCTACCGAATCATCTGTACGTATTTTAAAAGCTTTTGTATTATAAGCAATGGTGTCTTTTTTAATAGTTACCGGTGTAATGGCATTGATTACTACTTCATCCAGATGGTTAGCGGTTTCCAGTTTCAATACCCCCATATTTACCGGATCGCCATTAAAGTTGATCATTTTTTGATAGGTTTTATAACCAACCAGGTTGATTTGAAATATGTGTTTTCCATTGGAAACTTTTTTCAGATCAAACAGCCCGTTTTTATTGGTGCTTGTATAATCCACCAAAGTTGAATCTTTTTGATTGATTACAGCAACTGCGGCAAACTCAACAGGATTATTTTCATCATCGATCACTTTACCTTTGATCTGAGCTATATTTACTTTTGGAATCAATAAAACAAAAAACAGAATTATAATTAATTTTGAGTTTGCGTTCATAAGGGTTATTATTTGATAAATTTTATGTGTTAAATAGTCTATAATTAGACTTTGCAAAAGTCATATAGTTTAATCAAATAAATCTTAAATTAATGTTAAAATTTATAAAGAGATTTGA
Organism: Flavobacteriaceae bacterium; assembly: GCA_024762795.1. GTDB lineage: Bacteria > Bacteroidota > Bacteroidia > Flavobacteriales > Flavobacteriaceae > Namhaeicola. Next base: position 39,771 of record JANTGS010000014.1, read on the forward strand.
TAGATATAAATGGAGTTAAAATACTGAAAAACAAATAGATGTAAAAATATAATAGATAAGTTAATATGTCGAAAAAGCTGATAAATATCAGCTTGGCCATAAAAAAGATAATTATCGATAATCAATAAAAATTTTATTGGGTTAGATTGAAAAAAAAACCGGACAAAATTTGTCCGGTTTTAATAAGAAATTCTGTTAATATCTTATATTTTCAGTTCATCGAATAAATCGGTCAGTTTTTTATCAGAAGGTCTTGGTGCAGAATATTTAACAATTTTTCCTTCAGGATCGATTAAAATAAAATGAGGAATTCCTCTGATCATGTAATCCTGAACAAATTTTGATTTCCAGTCGTTATCAGCAAAAAGCTGAACACCACCCATTCCCTTTTCTTCGATCATTTTTTTCCATTTGTCATGATCTTTAGCCTTATCGATAGAAATACTTAAAAAAGTTATGTTTTTGCCCTCGTATTTTTTATCGAGTTCAATCAGATATGGAATCTCATATTTGCAAGGGCCACACCAGGTTGCCCACACATCAATATAAACATATTTTCCTTTCAGATCGTCTAAGGAAGTTTTTCCACCTTTATAATTTTCATAATCAACAAATTTTGGTGATTGTTTACCCGGGGAAACAGTTTTAAGTTTGTTATATGTATTTGTAAGTTTTGTCTTTAGTTCTTCATCCTTACAAGCTTTCATAAATTCATTATAAAAGGCTTCCATATCATTGGAATAAGTAATTTCTCCTGAAACCTTGGTTAGAAGATCATTTTTGATGTATTCACTTGGAATGTCTCCAGCAAATTTTATAAAGTTTACACTTTCATCTGAAGAATCCTTTTGGGCCTGCTTTTCAGCTAGATCTCTATAGTGAAACATAACCAGATTCCTGTAGCTTTTTAAGTTTTTATAATCAGATTCATTGTTGTAGTCTACCGATTTCAATTCATCCAAAAAGGTTTCACTTACTTTAAAATCGGGTTGCTTAGCATAATAAGAATGGTAAGACTCATATCTGGTAATATCGTATAAATACTGATAATTGAGTTCTTTTTCTTCGTTGTTTTTAAAGTTGGCAGGAATACCCTTTGAAGAAGATAAAAGAGCAAGAAGATCAGTTTTTAGTTTTTTGGTTTTTTCTTTATATGCAGCCTCATCCAGTAAATAACTGTCAGGGCCTGTGCCCAGCATTTCACGAACCTTATTACCCTTAGTCAACTGATATTTGCTGATCTCACTACCTTTTCCTTCATATTTTAATGAATTAACAAAATCATTGGCATCATAGGTGATTTTAAGGTCATCACCCGGTTTTAGATAAAAGCGATTATAATTTTCTCCATCATAGAATATGTACAGTCCTTCTATAACATTTTTTAAAGTATCTCTAAAAATACCATCTTTTTCTATGGTTACGGTTTTATTTACTTTTTGCTCACTATTGCTGATAGATAATTCTTTAGATTCAGAATTGGTAATTTTGCCGGAAACTAATGCGTAATCAACCGGTGGTGTTTCATTTTTGCAAGAGAATAGTGCTATTGCAATAAAAAACAGAAATAAATTTTTCATAAAGGTTATATTATTAATTATTAAATAGTTATATCCTGTTTGTGCAGGGTGTTTAGAAGATAAAATCTTAAAAACCCAGCAAATATAACGATTATCAGTTTAAGGTCCTGTCTTTTCTAAGAATTTAAATTGCATTTTAAATTTTGTATAAGCGTATATTGATTAGACCATAATTATTTTCAAAGAAACAGAAGTTATTTTGAAAAGGGATGTCCCTATCCAATTGTTACGATCATAAAAAATACGGAATATTTGATGTTTATTTCTCTTATTTTTATTAAATTAGGTCTTTTACAACCCCCTAAATAAACTATCATGAAACGTATAAAAACAATTCTGTTATTTTTTGTGTTTAGTCTGTCTTTTTCGCCAAATTCAAATGCTCAGATTTTAAAAAAACTTAAAAAAAGAGTTCAAAAGGCAGTAGAAGAAAGTGTGATTGATAAAGCTTCAGAAAAGGCTTCTCAGGAAACGGATAAAGCTATGGATAGCTTACTTGATATTAACCCGGATTATAAACCAACGGCTCAGGAAAAATTACAAAAAATGTATTCGGGAAATAATGTGAATATTCCGATTGAAACAATATATAAGTTTAACACCAGTATTACTTATAGAATGGAAACTGTTGCCGACAATAAACCTGTATCAATAGATTATATAATGCTATTTTCTAAGAACAATGATTATATGGCTACCAGAATGCAAAATATTAATTCAGAAGAATTGAAAGGACAAAAAGGGACTCTACAGATGACAACGATTCTGGATGATAAAAATCAAGCAATGATTATGTTGATGGAAGAACAGAAAATAGCACAGGTTCTTTCTATGGAAAAAATTAAAGATGTTGCAGTAAATGAGGTTGAGGAAGAAAGCGATATAAAAACACGTAAACCTGATATTAAGAAGACCGGAAGAAGTAAGAAAATATTAGGTTATAATTGTGATGAATTTGAAACTATTTCAGATGATGGGAAGGTTAATTTTTGGATTACAAATGAGCTTTCTGTTTATCACAAAAATATGTTTTCAAAGTTAAATAAATCTCTCGGAGGAGACCAATTCAATAATTTTCCGGATGCTGCAAAGGGTTTAATGATGGAAATGCATTTTGAAGGGAATGGTGGAGAAAAAACTAATATGAAAGTTGTTAGCATCAATAAAAAATCTTCTGAAATTAGTACTGCCGGTTATCAGTTTATGAACTTGAGCAGGTTTATGAGAAATTGATTTTTTACTCTATTTATATTAGCTTTATTGAGTGCTTTAGTGTTTCCTTTTTTTAAATAGATCTCACAGTTCAGGAATTTCTTCTTCTTATTATTATTATTTATTACTATTGTCCGATAAACTTTAATATGTAAATCACAGACAATCAATTTATTCGATTAAAAAAGTAAGCTAAAGTTTCTCAAAAGTCCTACTACCCCTTTAATTGCACATGCTTTAAGACTTGTTTCATGGTTTTATCGGACAACAATAATAATTTATACTCTTTTTTCAAGGTTGTTATAAATCTTGGATGAGAATAATGGATTTTTTAAAAGGCCACCTCTGTTTTTTATACTTGCTTTAAAATAATAATCTATACATTCCTCACTTTACTTCAGGAGAGTAAATGTCTTAATTCAGGTCTTTATGTATCATTGAGAACCAAAGCTGTTTTTTTAATTTAAAATGATTCTAAATAAGAACAGCTTTTATTATCTTTGTTATAATTTTTAAAAAGAACTGATAATGATAACAAAAAATGACATATTAAATGCAATCTCCGGGGTAGAACATCCGGCTATTGCGAATACACTGGTAAATCTGGGAATAGTAAGAGAGGTTGAATTTAAAGATAATCTGGCTACGGTAATATTTGCTTTTCCTTTTCCGAATATTCCTATTGCAAATCAGTTGATCTATTCTATCTATGAACCTATTCAAAAACTTGGGGTGGACTTTGATTATGCAACTGACGATATGACCCAAAAAGAAAAAGCAAAATTTATGCAATTAGAAGCAGAAGGATGGAAAGGTATGTAAACAGGAGTTAATTTTAAAAACAATAAGTTATGAAAGGAAGAAATTCAAACAGAGGGCATGGCAGAGGTTTCGGTAATGGAAATGGTTATAGATCCGGCGAAGGAGGTCGTGGCAGGAATAGTGGTAGAGGATCCGGTCCGGGAGGTTATTGTGTTTGTGCAAAATGCGGAGAGAAAATCCCGCATGAGCGAGGTGTCAGGTGTACTTCATTAAAATGTCCGTCATGTGGAAATACAATGGTGAATGAAAGCCTGCTCGAGTGATAAAAAACATAATGCCGAAAATAAAACAGTTTTGTTAATTGGTGCCACTGATGGTATTGAAAAAGAAATGGTATTTGGGTTGGCAGGGAAAGGTAAAAATTTGATAATTCACGGCAGAGTTTTTGGTTGAGAGGAATAGTAAGGGATGGAATAATTAAGAGAGCAAATAAAGAGAATATTATTTATTAATCGTATTACGATGAATATCCAGAAGATCGGATATTTTTCGGTTACTTGTTCCATGAATCCTTAGTTGAATATAATATTAATTTTATATTGTTTAATATCAGTAAATTAAGTCTTTTTTTAATTTACGAAAAGTCAGTAGTAAGTTCAATCAATCGATTTAAAAATTGTATCACATTTTAAACTTAA
>JANTGS010000015.1 GCA_024762795.1 Flavobacteriaceae bacterium
AATTAATTTCAATTTTTAGATAGTCGAATCCATCTGTCAGCGTGACACGCTAATCCCGCTTTTTTCTATCGGGATCTTGGTTTAACACGACTTGCCGGTTTACCTCGCTGTAAAGCAAGTGTGGCAGGCATCTCGACCCTTGGGCCGATTCCTATTAAAGGGTTCAGGGCTTGCCTGAGGTTTAATACTTTTTATTTTTTTGTAGTAATTTCGATTACTCCGTCTTTAGCTTTTTCACCGTATTTATCTATAGCAGTTTTACCTTTTAGAACATTGATACTTTCTATTTGTTCAGGTTTGATATCATTCATTTCCTTTTCGGATATCTTTTTTCCGTTGAGGAGAAATAATGGCTTTTTGCCTGAAGTACTATAGATCATTTTATGTTTATCGCTGGAAGCATTAATCTTATCATCAGATTTAAAGATGAATACATTACCATCCTTAGAATGATCTCCTTTTTTAATTGTAATCACTTCATCATCAATTTCTATATTGTTTTGTTTGTCATTATCCGAAATAATTTTTATCGTTTTAACTTTAGTGCTGTCTCCGCCTTTGGTTACCCATATTTTCATATCCTGATCACCTGATTTTACAAATTCGGAATCATCGTCTGAAATAATTTTTATCGTTTTAACCTTAGCGCTGTCTCCACCCTTAGTTACCCATATTTTCGTATCTTGATCACCTGATTTTACAAATTCAGAATCATCATCAGAAGTAACGGTAACAACATACTCTTTTTTCTTACCTTTTTTATCTGATAGGATAACAAAGTTATTTTGGCTTACAGATGATGTGTCGCTATTAAAAAAATATACATGGGTATCTCCATCATCATTGGTAGTAAATGAATTTGATTGTATTGTGTTGCCTGGAGTTATTTTATCATTATTTTTATAAGAGAGATGCATTTTGTAAAGAGCTTCATCTTTTTTAGAAACATTCCCTATTGAAAGTTCACCATTATCACTGTTGTGGATCATGATCGGTGAAATAGGGAGATTGCTGCTTTGGCTGATCTTCGCTTCATTGCCGGCTTTGTTCTTCACAGTAATCGATATACCTGTAATTTCACCTTTGTTATTTCGTTTCAGCTTTTTATATTTGAATTGAACTCCTTCTCTTTCTAAATTTTCTTTCATTTCCTTTAGTTCATCATCTTTGGTGTCTTTTGCGATAAACTCATAAATATCTACTCTATCGGTAAAGGTTTTGACCGTATATCCCTCCTTTTTCTGGGCGATAACTTTGGTATTAAAGGTGAAGATAAAAGCAAATAAAAAGGGTAGGACCAAAGCGAATTTTAATTGCATAAACTTTTGAGAGCGTTCTTTTTGTAACATGTCTATTCTTTTTTTAATTAGTGAATTGTAAAAATTTGAAGTTAGCGCCCATTGTATATCAGGCGAGGATGTTTTTAATAATAGATATTGATAAGTCTTTTTTTCTTTAACAAAATACTGAGCACTTTCATCTGCAATGAATTCAAGATTTTTTCTGATTTCTTTGGCATAGAGCCATGAAAAAGGATTGAACCAAAAGATGATGGTATTGATCTGAGTCAGAAGGATATCAAAACTATGATATTGCTTTACATGAATTTTTTCATGATTTAAGATCTGTTCCAGTTCATTTTTAGAATAATTGGCATCATTAATAACAATTAAATTGAAAAATGAGAATGGGCTGATGTTTTTTTGTGTCTTGATCAGATAATATTTTCCTGATTTATTCTTTTTATGTGAATTGATAAAATGAATTACAGAAACAAGCTGAAATAAGAATCTGAATAAAAAGAAGGCTACTCCTGTTAAATATACGATCATCAATACCTGTTGCCGGGTTATGGTAGGTTCAGGAGTTGATTGTCCTGCTTTTATCGAAGTAACATTAATGGGTAAGTTCATTACTTCAACAGTTACATATTCCGGAATAGTGATCAGGGGTAATATTAGCGAAGCAAATAATCCGGTAAGCAGATAAAACCTGATGTTCTGAAAGAATGTTTCTTTTTGTATGAGTAACTTATAGGAAACATAGAAAATGATCAGTATTGCCGAAGATTTAATGAAATATTCCATGAGCTATACTTTATCTTTTTTTTCGATCAAAGAGATGATCTCTTTTAATTCTTCAACACTGATCTTTTCTTCTTTGGCAAAAAAGGACACTACATTCTTATAGGAGTTCTCAAAATACTGCTGAATGGTCTTTTGCATAAATTTCTTCCGGTAAGCTTCTTTTGAGATATTAGGATAATACTGGTAGGTGTTACCAAAAACCTTATGTTTAATAAAACCTTTTTCTTCCATATTTCTGATCATTGTAGAAACGGTATTATAATGTGGTTTTGGATCTGGCAATTCTGCAACAACTTCCTTTACAAAGCCTTTTTTCAGTTGCCAGAGTACATGCATGATCTCTTCTTCTTTATTGGTAAGTTTTTCCATAGATTAAAATCTTTGAGTCAAATGTAAACTAAAAAAATAGTTATAAAACTAAAAAAATAGTTATTTAACAAAAATTTAATATTTTTATTCTTTAATGATTTATGACAAGCGATATTCGTGTATATTTGTAATCAACAGAATATATTTCAAAACATAATACTGCGTTTGAAATATAACCAAAATTATTCCTGTGAACTATTTATTTCTACTTTCAGGCTTTATTTTATTGATTTTAGGAGGACACTGGCTGTTAAATGCTTCGGTAGCTTTGTCATTACGACTTAAAATACCAAAGATCGTTATTGGAATGACCGTTGTGTCGTTTGCCACTTCCGCACCCGAACTTATTGTAAGTCTGAATTCAGCTCTGGATGGTCATGCCGATATTGCTTTAGGAAATGTGATAGGTTCTAATATTGCAAATTTAGGTCTTGTGCTCGGGGTGATCCTTCTTATAAAAACTATTTCAGTTGAAAAAAGTTTCTATAAAACAGACTGGCCTGTCATGATGTTATCGTCAATACTGTTATTTCTGTTTATATTTCACGATGGTGTACTTGAGCGCTATGAAGGTATTATATTGGTGGTGAGCTTATCGGTTTTTCTTATTTATCTTTTAAAGATCCAGGAACGTGCTGTGGATGTTGATGAAATAGGGGTGCAAAAAGAAATGTCACTTCCAATGATCATTCTATTACTTATCGTAGGAGGGGTAGGATTATGGGCAGGCTCTGAATTACTGATAAAAGGAGCAGTGAACATTGCCAATGAATTTGGTGTAAGTGAAAGAATAATCGGGGTTACTATTATCTCTGTAGGGACAAGTATTCCTGAACTTGCTGCATCAATCATGGCAATTTTTAAAAAGGAAAAGGCAATATCACTGGGAAATATTATAGGTTCCAATATATTTAATATACTGGCAGTATTGGGTATTACTTCTATAGTTACCCCGATAAGGGTTCAGGATCCTGGTTTACTTACCCATGATATTTACTGGATGCTTTATTTTGCTTTGTTGATCTTTCCTTTGGTTTTTGTTCCGGTGCGGATGAAACTCAGCTGGAAAGAAGGGTTGATCCTTTTACTTTCCTATACTGTTTTTATTAGCTTAATGATATAATTGATTTTATAATCTATTTTTGTTAATTAAGAAAAAACAGGGGTTAAAATTTTAAATTTTAATATATTTTTAATTTACCCCTAAAAAAATAAGGGTATAGATCTTTATTATTCTATTTTATTTCTATTTTTGTCATATAATTAAAAAAAATTAAATATGACTACTTTCCGTTTTAAAGCTTTAAGTGAAACCCTGAACCGCAAGCCGGTTAAATTTGAAGAGAAAAAAAAATATTCAGAAATCTTTGGCGAAAATGTTTTTAGTGAGAACAGTATGCGTCAATTTTTAACAAAAGATGCCTATACCAGTGTAATGAATGCAATAAGGATCGGTTCTAAGATCGATAGAAAAATTGCTGATCAGGTAGCCTCTGCCATGAGAGACTGGGCACTGCAAAAAGGTGTTACTCACTTTACACACTGGTTTCAGCCTTTAACAGGAGGAACAGCTGAGAAACATGATGCTTTCTTTGAGCCCATCGGAGGAGGTAATTCGATAGAAAAATTTAGTGGAAATGAATTGGTTCAGCAGGAGCCTGATGCTTCAAGTTTTCCAAACGGAGGTATAAGAAATACTTTTGAAGCCCGGGGTTATACCGCCTGGGATCCAACTTCACCGGCCTTTATTTATGGTACAACACTTTGTATTCCAACTGTATTTGTAGCATATACAGGCGAAGCCTTAGATAATAAGACCCCTTTATTAAGAGCACTTCAGGCAGTTGATAAACACGCCACCGCTGTAGCTAAATATTTCGATAAGAATGTAAATAAGGTTAATTCCTTTTTAGGATGGGAACAAGAATTCTTCCTGATCGATAAGGCATTGGTTATTGCCCGCCCCGATTTACTCCTAACCGGAAGAACTCTTTTAGGACATTCCTCTGCAAAAGGTCAGCAACTGGATGATCATTATTTTGGAAGTATACCTCAAAGAGCGATGAACTTTATGAGAGAACTGGAATATGAATGTATGAAATTAGGAATTCCTTTAACTACCAGGCATAATGAGGTGGCTCCTAATCAGTTTGAGTTTGCTCCAATTTATGAAGAAGCAAATCTGGCAGTAGATCATAATTCACTCTTGATGGATATTATGGGAAAGATTGCCTCAAGACACAACCTGAAAGTTTTACTTCATGAAAAACCATTTGCTGATATTAATGGTTCCGGAAAACATAACAACTGGTCGCTGGGTACTGATACCGGTGTAAATTTATTGAGCCCTGGTAAAACGCCAATGAGAAACTTACAGTTCCTTACTTTCTTTATCAATACCATTAAAGCAATTAATGATTATGAAGAATTGATGCGTGCAGGTATTGCGAGTGCAGGGAACGACCACCGTTTAGGTGCTAATGAAGCCCCACCAGCTATAATATCTGTATTTATTGGAGAACAACTTACCAAAGTATTAAACGATCTTGAAAATGTTACCAACGGTAAATTATCTCCGGAAGAGAAAACCGAATTAAAACTGAACGTGGTTGGCAAGATTCCTGAGATCATGTTGGATAATACCGACAGGAACCGGACTTCTCCGTTTGCCTTTACCGGAAATAAATTTGAATTCAGAGCCGTAGGTTCAAATGCCAATACAGCAAAACCAATGACCATCTTAAATACAATTGTTGCAAAACAATTGAAAGATTTTAAGATCGAAGTGGATAAGCTTATCGAATCTAAAGAATTAAAGAAAGATGAAGCGATTTTTAATGTGCTTAGAGAGTATATCAAAAAATCTAAAAGAATTCTTTTTGAAGGAAATGGTTACGGGAAAGAGTGGGAAATCGAAGCTGAAAAGAGAGGCTTAAGTAATAACAAGACCACTCCTCAGGCAATAAAGGAAAAGGTTTCTAAAAAAACCATCGAATTATACAAGGAATTAGGGGTGATGAATTCTACCGAGATCGAGGCACGACATGAAATTCAGTTAGAGGAATACTCTTTGAGAATTCAGATCGAAGGACGTGTTATTGGTGATATTGCTTTAAATCATGTGATTCCTACAGCAGTAAATTATCAGAATAAACTGATTGAAAATGTAAAAGGAATCAAGGAGATCTTTGGAGATGAATCTAAAAAGATTGCAAAGGATCAGATGGAACTGATCAAAAATATTTCTATGCATATTAGTGATATTAATTCGGATGTAAATGAAATGATTGAAGAGCGTAAAAAGGCAAATGTAATGGAAGATCCGGAAGAAAAAGCCTTTGCCTATTGCGATCATGTTAAACCGTATTTTGATAAGATCAAATATCATTGTGATAAGCTTGAACTGATGATTGATGATGAATTATGGCCATTACCAAAGTACAGAGAAATGTTATTTACAAGGTAAAATAAAAATTAAGTTAAGTTTTATCCCACAATTAATTATATTTGGTTGTGGGATTTTTTATTCTATATGATGAAAAAAACAAAATTTTTATTGATTGGTGTCTTAACGGTGTATGCTTTAAGATTTATATTGTCGTTATCGATGGGGCTGATGCCTCAGGATGCATACTATTATTTTTATAGTGAACATCTGGCACTTTCCTATTTTGATCATCCGCCGATGGTGGCCTATATGCTTAAATTTTTTAGTCTTTTTCTTGGGAAAAGCGTGTGGGCAGTTAAACTCACCGATTTTATGGTTACCTTGATCTCAATTACAGCTTTCTATTACCTCAGCTCATATTTTTTATCAAAAGAGAGGAATCTTAAAACGCTCTTCTTTTATGCCACTACTTTTTTACTGACGATCATTTCGATCAATACCACACCGGATGTGCCTTTAATTCTTTTCTGGACGCTTTCGCTGATATCTATTTATAAAGCAGTATATGAAAAGAAACTCCTTTTCTGGATTCTTTCAGGAATATTGATGGGGCTTGCCTTTGATAGTAAATACACAGCCTTATTTCTGCCTTTTGGATTGATCTTGTTTTTGTTATTATCAAAAGAACACCGGCATTTTTTATTTTCAAAAGAACTTCTATTGTCAATCTTATTTTTTATCATCACAGTATCTCCGGTTTTTATCTGGAATTATCAAAACAACTGGATTTCCTTTTCTTTTCAATCGTCAGAACGAGCAAGTTCCATTTCAAATTTCAACCTGGAACCTGTATTGTTCTTAGGAAATCTGGGTACACAAATACTTATTCTTTTACCTGTCCTTTTTATCGGAATGGTGGTGATCGTAACTAAATACGTAAAAAAAATCTTTAAAAAAGGGGTATTAAAGAATAATAAAGATCTTTTTTTAATATCATTTTCAATACCTATCATTTTCTTTTTCTTTGGTATCTCCTTTTTTTACTGGGTTAAATTAAACTGGATCATGCCCGGATATATTGCTATGATCATTCTGGTAGCCAGATTTATAAGTGTAAAATACTTAAGAGTTCAGATCTTTATTTCTTTAATTTTTCACCTGGCATTCCTGATCGAAGTGATCTTTTATCCGGTACCGATCAAATCGGATGATACCTGGTATGGCTGGGAAGAATTATCTGCAGAAGTGGAAACAATCCGGAAATCTATTCCTGATAGTTTTATCTTTGCCGATGATGGCTATAAAACTTCGGCAATTCTCGATTTTTACTTAGATGAGAAGATCTATGCAGGAAATGTGCTGGGTAAATTTGCTTTGCAGTTTTCTGTAGTTTATCCTGATCTGAGCAAGCTTAAAGGTAAGAATGCCTTATTTATTGATTCTAATAAACATATAAAGAATTTGGAAAGGTCAAACAAGATACCGGAAAAGTTAATTGATTATTTTGAAAAAGTGGAACAGCTGGACCCAATTATAATTAAAAAAAACAGGGGAGAAGCGATGAGAAAATTCTATGTATACAGGTGTAATAATTATTTAATAAAGTAAATCAATACCTTATTAGGACTCTTTTCTAAGCAAAAACAATAAATTTGCATATATTAAACTCCTTTCTGATAGAAAGGATTTTTAATTTACTTATGACTAAAAGAATACTGATTTTTTTTATATTAATTCATCATTTTACCAATCTGTTTGGACAGGTTAAAGTGAGTGGCGTTGTTTTAGATACAGATAAAAATCCGGTTTCTTTTGCCAATGTGATCTTTAAAGGATCAACTGTTGGAACTGTTTCCGATGAGAATGGAAAATTCTACCTGCAATCCGACACTTTTTATCCTGAGCTTGAAGTTTCTTTTTTAGGTTTTAAGAATAAAACTGTTTCTCTGAAAAGAACTAATTTTAACATGAAGATTATTTTAGAGGAAGATGCCGGGAGTTTAAAAGAGGTTACTTTATATACCGGCCGGATAAAAAATAAAGATAATCCCGCTATTGCCATTCTGAAAAAGATATGGAAGAAAAAACGAACTAACGGATTAAAGAAGTTCAATTTCTATGAATATGATAAATATGAGAAACTTGAATTCGATCTGAATTCAATAGATGATAAGTTAAAAAAGAATAAGATCTTTAAGGGTATGGAATTTGTTTTTGATCAGGTAGATACCTCTTCGATTACAGGAAAAGCTTATTTGCCCATTTTTATCAATGAGTCTCTTTACAAGATCTACGGAAAAAATACCATACCAAAAAAAGTAAATGAAAAACTTTTAGCCAATAAAAATTCAGGTTTTTCAGATAATCAAGGGCTTATAGCTTTTATTAAGCAGTTGTACGTAGATTACGATATCTATGATAATTATATCAAATTCTTTGACAAAAGCTTTACCAGTCCTTTATCAAGATTAGGTCCTTCAACCTATAATTATGCCCTGGCGGATAGTGCCTTTATTGATAATAAATGGTGTTTTAATATCATTTTTTATCCGAGAAGACAAAATGAACTCACTTTTAAAGGAGATTTTTGGGTAAATGATACAACCTATGCCGTTAAAGAGATTGAAATGGCTGCATCAAAAAGTATGAATATCAACTGGGTAAAGGATATTTATATCGAGCAGGAGTTTGATGTGGTAAATGACAGTATCTTTTTATTGAAAAGAGATCACTTTATGAGTGATTTTTCTATCAATAAAAAAGAAAAAACCAAAGGGATTTACGGCAAAAGGACTACTTTATACGACAATCATATATTTGATATAAAACGTTCTGATGAGTATTATAAGCCTGATGTGATGCAGGATCCTGAAATTTACTCAAGAGATGATCAGTTCTGGAGTCAAAATCGAAAAGAAGCATTAAACAAGGATGAAAAAGGGATCTATAAAATGCTGGATACCCTGCAAACAGTAAGGAAATTTAAAGAACTGACTAATATCTCAGAAATTCTCACCACAGGGTATATGAATTTGACAAGGGGTTTTGACTGGGGTCCGATATATAATACCATTGGCTACAATGATATTGAGGGTTTGCGTTTAGGATTTGGAGGTCGCACTTATTTTAAGAGATCTGACCCGTGGAGGCTCCAGGGATTCCTAGCTTATGGGTTTAAAGATGCAAAGTTTAAATATGGAGTTGAAGCGAAATGGTTGTTATCAAAAAAATACCGTTGGATCTATTCGCTTGGAAACCGTAGGGATATTGAACAACTGGGGGTAAGTTTAACTACTTCAAATGATATTCTGAACAGAAGTTTTGCTACAACTTCAATATTTACACGGGGTGATAATGAAAAGCTTACCAATGTTAATATTACCAATACAAAATTTTCAATTGAACCTTTTAAGAATTTTGAAATAAGGCTTGGTACCACATTTAAAACATTAAAATCGGCAAATCCGGAGATCTTTAAGATGGATTATTATGACCAGAATGGTCATATCCAGTCGGAAGTTAAGCAGACCGATTTTACCCTGGCTTTACAATATACACCAAAGCGAGTGCCCTGGGGGCTTGGTGTAGATCAGGGGGTGAGTAATGAAGGAAAATTCCCAACCTTTTACTTAAGTTATACCAGAGGCTATAAAGGAATTCTGGAAAGTGATTTTGATTATCATAAATTACAGTTCTATTATGAGCAACCCTTACAGTTTGGGTTGATCGGCAGGTCAAAGATCTTTTTTGAGATTGGTAAAACCTTTAATACGGTTCCTTTGGCTCTGTTAAATGTTGTACCGGGTAATCAAACTTATTTTACTGCCAGAAGGGTATTTGATCTGTTGGATTATTATGAATTTGTCACCGATCAATATGCGTCTTTACATTTGGAACATAATTTTAACGGGCGAATATTTTCAAAGATACCTTATTTGAAAAAATTAAATCTGAGAGAAATTATAGGTATAAGAGGTGTAATAGGGTCAATTTCTGAAGAAAATATGGCCATAAATGCTTCAAGTGTACCGTATGTGGCCCCAGATAAACTTTATTGGGAATATCATGTAGGAATTGGAAATATCTTTAAACTGATCCGGATTGATCTTTCATACAGAGGAAGTTACCGGGATGTACCCAATGTGACAAAATTTGCCATCAAAGGTGGATTTGGGTTCTATTTCTAATTATCAAAGTACCAGTTAAATAAACTTGACCTAATGCCTATAGTAAACCATGTGGTATTGTCATTCTTAACATAAGAATTGGGTTGGTAGGGAGAAAAACTTCTGTATGTAAATCCTCCAAAAACCTGTAAATTGGTAACAGGATTCAGTATCCATCCCCCCTGAATATCGCCAATAAATATTTTTGTTGTATTTCCCTGGGCTACACTATTGCCTTCCTCAGAAGTATTGTCATTATAAGATCTGTATATATTTCCTCCATAATTGGTTCCGTTTTTACTGTAATCATATCCTTTTTCTCCAATATTAAACTTTAGATTACCAAACCAGCGTCCGTGTTTATAACGGGCAATACCGATCATCTCCCAAAAATTCGCTCCCCACATATGGGATATGGGTTGATTATAATGAGCTGAATTAAGAGTGGTCTCAGCATGAGAAAAAGTATAAGGTCGTGCCCAGTTAAATTCTCCCTGAAGTATTAAATTATCAATCTTAAAGGCATTAAAATATTTTGCTCCCAATTGAAAGGCAAATTTATTACCGATATAACCAGTGCCATCAAAAACCCGGCTCATAGTCATTTCATCTATCAAGAACTGTGTGTAGACTGAAATATCTGATTTAAAACGATATTTCATATTTAAGCCAATCTGAACATTACCACTTCTGTCTCCACCATTAGAAAATTCGATTGCACGATAAAAGATGATGGGATTAAAGAATGAAATATCCATTCCGTTGGGATAGCTTATTTCATTGGTAATTACAGATTCAAATAAACCTAAGTTGAACCGTTTGGTTACATTCCAGCTTAAATGATGCATAGCAACAAACTTCCTTAGATTAGTGCCGTCATCTGATACAGATCTTCTTACATCATCCATCCACATCCAGAGATTGGTGTATTTGATCTTCCAGAATTGTGTGCTGATCTTAAAAAAAGGATAGGGAGAAGCAACATCCGATAAGAAGAATGAACGATAGCCATCACCAATAAAATTCTTCCCTTGACCAAACTGAAAATTAAAGAATTCATTAGGGGTATAACTTAAATATGCTTCAGCAACGGGATAATCAAAACCTCCTTCTTTAAAACCTTTGGCCTTTCCTCTTCCGGGAACTACTGCACCGGCACCGATTGGCGCTTCCGGTATTCTGGTCCAATCGTTAACATATTGCGCAAATCTTCCCTGGCTTTCATAAAAAGAGGAGGAGAATCCAAATTTCTTTCCTAAAGTCCCTTGAATCTGGAATCCCCGTGTATTGTTATAGGTATATTTAACATCTGAATTGTCTTTACCCATCTGAAGATCCAGAACCGGGTTGATGGTAAACCAGTAATTTTTTCCTTTGATCAGGAATAAATGTTCGTTAAAGAGTTTTCTTCCCGCCCAGGTTTGTTTCTCTTTTAATATTTCTTCTCTTATTGCCTGAAGATCAGCATAGGGTCTTACTTCATTGAATAAATAGGGTTTAAAAGCTGTATGTGTATTATCTCCCCGATCTAAATAATAGATGATTTCATCGTATTCCTGATGGGTTAAGGGAATGTTCAGCTCACTTTTAAATTCAGGAAACAGATCAGTATAATCGGGATTCGTTTGTTTTATTTTTGAAGATTCCTCAGTAATACCTTTCTTTTCCTCAAGCGTTGGTTTAGGTTGCTTTACTTCAACAACAGGAGGTTTAACAATAGCTGTAAAATCTCCCGGTTCATAAGGCTCTATGGGGATGTTAATCGGGAATAAATAACGCTTTTCTACTGATCTCCCATCATAGATAGCCGGAGTAATCTTAGGGAGTTCAGCAAAAACTCTTCTTGTTTCTTCATCCAGTTCTTTATAGGCTGAATTTACATAGATAATTTTAAATCTTCCTTCCTCAGTAATAACAAAGGCAACATTGATCTTACCTTTAAAATGGTCGTTCTTAACATTTTGAGGTGTTACAAATTTATTGTATACATCACTCTTTAGATGACTGTAAAAACAGTCTTCAAGTTGAGAAATATCTAATCCTTCACAACCCGGGTACACGGGTGGTTTTTCAACTTGTGCATTTATATAGAGTGTAAAAAGTAAAAATGAAAAAAGAAAAAAAATATGCTTCATTGGTATGTTTTCTGTAATAATGATTTTTTAAGTTAGCTGCAAATTTAACTTATTATCTTAACAACGTTATTCTTTAAATTATATTTTTCATGACTTTCAGGGCAAATGGCTATGCCTTCTTCATTAAACTCAAGTCGGTGTCCGTATTTACTGATCCACCCGATCTGCCTGGAAGGATTTCCAACTACCAATGCAAATGGTTTTACTTCTTTAACAACTACAGCACCGGCACCAATAAAAGCGTATTCTCCAATATCATTGCCGCAAACTATAGTTGCATTGGCACCAATACTGGCCCCTTTTCTTACAACAGTTCTCATATATTCGCTTTTGCGATTAACAGCACTACGAGGATTGATCACATTGGTAAAGACCATCGATGGCCCCAGAAAAACATCATCTTCACAGATAACTCCTGTGTAGATAGAAACATTATTTTGAACCTTTACATTCTTCCCCAAAACAACATCCGGTGAGATCACAACATTTTGTCCGATATTACACTTTTCTCCTATGGAACTGTCAGACATAACATGACTGAAATGCCATATTTTTGTTCCTTTCCCAATCTTACAATTATCGTCAATAACTGCCGTTTCATGGGCGAAATATTCTTTATTTTCCATTTAATAAATTTAGTTTTTTATACTTTTACAGGATGCCATGTAGTTTTAGCTTCCAGTGTTTTTTCTATAAAATAGGGAGATTCATTGTTGCTGTCATTCCAGCTGGATTTTTTATAGATAATCGTTCTCTTTACATTATTAGAAGCGAGTTCCTGAATAGATTTGATTTTATTCTGATCATCTCCGCAATAAATCATGGCATTCACATCCATATGTGAAGCTATATGCGGGATCAATTCTTCTTTTTTTCCTGTAAGGATATTTACAACACCTCCCGGAACATCAGAAGAATTCAGAACTTCTGAAAATGAAATTGCCGATAAGGCTTTTCCTTCACTGGCCAGGATCACGATAGAATTACCGCCAACAATCACAGGTGCAATTACCGAAACAAGTCCCAGTAAGCCTTGTTGTTCAGGAGCAACAGCCGAAACAATACCTGTTGGTTCCATTGCCGTAAAATTGAAATGGGCACTGCTTACCGGATTAACCGTGCTGAAAAATTGCTGATATTTATCCGACCATCCTGCGTAATAAACCAACCGGTCAATAGAAAGATCCACTTCGGTTTCAGCTTCTTTTTTTGTGCTTCCCTGTAAAATAAGTTCTTCAATAAACTGATCTCTTCTCCCTTCCAGCATTTCGGCAATTCTGTATAAGATCTGACCTTTATTCAAAGCCGAAACTCCAGCCCAGGATCCCTGAGCTTTTCTTGCCGCAACAACAGCATTTCTGAAATCTTTGCGCGAAGCAAGACACATATTGGCAATTAAACTTCCTTTTTTGTTATAAACCGGATAATATCTTCCCGATTCAGTTCTTGGAAATTTACCTCCGATATATAATTTGTACGTTTTGTTGATATTCAATCTTGACATTTTTACTGATTAAAAAATTAAAGAGTCTGTACATTTATTATTCAAATTTTACATAGGGTTTTAAACCGTGTAAACCACCTTCTCTTCCAAATCCACTTTCCTTATATCCGCCAAAGGGTGAAGTAGCATCAAATTTATTAAAGGTGTTAGCCCAGATCACACCCGCTTTTAGCTTTTGGGTTAAATAAAAGATCTTGGCTCCTTTTTGTGTCCATACGCCTGCTGCAAGTCCGTAGGGTGTATTGTTTGCTTTTTCAACAACTTCATCGATGGTTCTGAAGGTCTGAATGGCGAGCACCGGACCAAAGATCTCTTCCTGAACGATCTTGTGTGATTGAGAAAGGTTTAAGAACAGGGTAGGAGCACACCAGTTTCCTTTTTTGGGAAGTTTACAATCGGTCTGGTAGATCTCTCCTCCTTCATTAATTCCTATTTTAATGTAATTTTCGATGGTTTTTAATTGTCGTTTAGAATTGATAGCACCAATATCCGTATTTTTATCCAGAGGATCTCCAACAATCAGGGTTGACATCCGGTCCTTTAATTTTTGAATTACTGTATCTGCCACTGATTCCTGAATAAATAGTCGTGATCCTGCACAGCAAACATGTCCCTGATTAAAGAAAATAGCATCAATAACACCATTTACGGCTTGATCTATTGCAGCATCTTCAAAAATTATATTGGCACTCTTGCCTCCCAGCTCAAGGGTGATTTTTTTAGGGGTTCCTGCAACAGCTTTCTGGATGTATTTTCCTACAGCCGTAGATCCTGTAAAGGAAATTTTATCAATATCAGGATGATTTACAATCTCAGCTCCGGTTTTTCCTGCTCCGGTAATTATATTGACCACACCTTTTGGGATGCCGCTATCTCGAATGATCTCAGCGAGTTTTAATGCCGTAAGCGGAGTGGTTTCGGCGGGTTTAAGTACAACTGTATTTCCTGTAGCCAAAGCGGGAGCAAGTTTCCATGCAGCCATCAGCAAAGGAAAATTCCAAGGAATGATCTGTCCGGCTACTCCTAATGGTTTTGCTTTTCGATTAGGGAATGCATATTCCAGTTTGTCGGCCCACCCGGCATAGTAAAAAAAATGATTTGCTGCCAGAGGAATATCAATATCTCTCGATTCTCTGATAGGCTTTCCACCGTCCAGACTTTCGATCACAGCAAATTCTCTTGCACGTTCCTGTATCAGGCGGGCTATTCGGTAAATATATTTACCTCTTTCTTTGGGTTCGAGAGCCGACCATCCTTTAAAGGCATTTCTTGCCGCCTTTACCGCTTTATTTACATCTTCTGACTCAGCCAAAGCAACTTCGGCAATTTTTTCATCATTAGCAGGATTAACAGTCTCAAAATATTTATTATTCTGAGGCTTGATAAATTCTCCGTTGATAAAAAGATCGTATTTTTTCTTTATTTGAATATGATCTGTGCTTTCGGGAGCAGGTTCATAAGTCCACGAAGCAGCAAAAGGATTCTTTCTTTTAGTCATAATTAATCTTTTGAGAAATAATTTGCAGATTGATAAAAACCGGTTTCTGATTTTACCAGTTGCATTAATACATCGTTGGCTAGACTACTGGCACCAAAGCGGAAGTAATTCTTATTCATCCATTTTTCACCCAATACTTCATTAAGCATAACCAGATAATTCAGGGCAAGCTTAGAAGTTGAAATGCCGCCGGCTGGTTTCATACCGATCATTTTCCCGGTTTTAAGATAATGATCTTTTATGGTATCTAGCATTACGTAGGTAACAGGTAAAGTTGCAGCAGGCTGGATCTTTCCTGTAGATGTTTTGATGAAATCGGCACCGGACTGAATAGCGATCTCACTGGCTTTTCGCACATTATCAAGGGTTTCCAGTTCTCCAGTTTCCAGAATTACTTTTAAATGAGCTTTACCACAGGCCTCCTTTACTGCTGCGATCTCATCAAAAACAAAATTATAATCTCCACTTAAGAATTTTCCTCTGGAAATAACCATATCAACTTCATCCGCACCTTCATTTACAGCAAATCGGGTATCATCAAGTTTTACCTTTAAACTTGATTGTCCGCTAGGGAAAGCTGTGGCTACAGAGGCTACATGAATGGAGGATCCTTTTAAAGCATTTTTTGCAACACCCACCATTGACGGATAAACACAAATAGCGGCCACGGTGGGCAGTTCGGGTAAGGCATCATGAGGATGCATAGCTTTATAGCACAATTGTTCCACTTTACCCCTGGTGTCTTTACCTTCCAGTGTGGTCAGGTCGATCATACTGAGGATCTTCCTCAATCCCTCAGTTTTAGAGGATTTTTTGATACTCCTTTTCTGGAACCGTTCTACTCTTTCCTGAACCCCCAAGGTATCGTAAGTTGGAATTTTAGATAAATCTGTTAACATTGGTTTCTTATTAGAAATCCAAATGTACAAATAATTAAAAAATTAGTTAAAGTTTAAAGCCTCTTAAATTGTTAAATAATCAGATAATTTTTATAAAGGTCTTTGTTAAATTGTTTTTTTGGTTATGATATCAATACATTCCCAGAATCAACATTTTTTACCCAAAATTTTAAGATAGTAAATCAGTTAGTCTTTGGGGTTGGAGTAAAGCAGATTAGTACATTTTTAATAATTTATGGCAGACAGCAGGTACTAATTAGAATCCTGAACTAAAAGAGTAATAGGTAAGGTATATTTAACACCAACCGGCCTTCCGCGTTGTTTACCCGGAATCATTGGCGGTAGTTTTTGAACTACCCTAATAGCTTCATGTTCAAGACGTTTATGTGGTCCTCTGGCTCTAATGTTTATTATGTTCCCATTTTTATCGATCTTGAACTGAACATAAATCTTTTTCTTACCGGGGCTAAGGCCCAGCTCGGAGGCAAGTTCTGTTTTGTAATTTTTAGCTACCAAAGCCTTGATCTTTTCTTCAAAACATTTCTTTTTCTGTTCGTTGTTGCCTTTACATCCCGGATAAGTAGGAACTTCTTCAATAATGGCAAAAGGTACATCCTCCTCAACTTCCTCTTCTTCTACTACTTCCTGAATGTTATTGATTGCTGTATTCTCAACCTTTATGGCTTCTGACTGATCTGTTTCGGTTGTTTCAAATACAGATTCCTTTATGTCACTCTTGTCATTAACCAGTTCAATTTTTTCTGGAGCAGGAGGCGGGGGAGGCAGGGGTTTAGCTTCAATGATCCGTTGAGTAATTGGAATATCAAGAATTTCTTCAGTCTGCATATTAGTATATGCCAGATCTGTAACACTTCTTTCAGCTGTTTTCCATTCCATGGCTACATAAATAATGAGTAGTGTAAGTGCCAGACCAAGTTGAAAGAATAATTTACTATACGTGGAAAGTCTGGCATTCTCATTTTTCTTTGCTAACATGACTTAAGTGTTTTAATGTTTAAGAACACTTAAATTTACGAAAAAAACAGCAAGAAAACAATGATTTTGATCAGTAATTTAGAATGATTACAAATAAAAAAAGCATCGTTTTATATACGATGCTTTTTAAAAACCTAATTTATTATTTTTTATTCTACTACCAAGGTAATTGGAAGTGTATATTTTACACCTACTGGCCGGTTACGTTGTTTTCCAGGTGACATTTTTGGAATGTGTTTTACAACATCCATTGCTTCTTTCTCAAGACGTTTGTGCGGACCTCTTGCTCTTACATCAACAATGTTTCCGGTTTTATCAATCTTAAATTGAACATATACTCGCTTTTTACCAGGGCTTAATCCTAAGTCATTAGCCAATGAAGTATCAAAATATTTTTTTACAAGTTTCTGGATTTTATCCTGAAGACATTTCTTTTTTTGTGCATTGGTTCCCTTACAACCCGGATAGGTAGGCACTTCTTCAATGATGGCAAAAGGTACATCTTCTTCAACTACTTCCTCTTCAACTACTTCCTCAATTTCTTGAACTTCAACCTTCTCACTTTCGTCAGTTTCTGTTGACTCAAGAACTGTTTCTTCAATATCTTCTTTATCTTCAACCACTTCGATCTTTTCCGGAGCCGGTGGTGGTGGTGGTGGTGGTTTTACCTCCTGAATATGTTCTGTGATCGGGATATCGATCTCTTCTTCAGCCGCCAGGTTAGACATACCTAGATCGGTAACTGTTCTGTCAAATGTTTTCCATTCAATACCTATGTAAATTACCAATAAGGCTAATGCTAAACCTAATAGCATAAATTGCTTACTGTGATTTTCAAGGTTTGCTTTTGGACTTTTCTTTAATTCCATACTTGTAAAATTTTATCGGTTGCTAATTTAATGAAATAATTACTAAAATTACAAGAAATTTTTAAATACTATTAAACCACTTTAAAAGTTTGTCAAAAACCAGAACAGCCAGCAGGATTCCGGTTACATTGGCAAACTCATCGTACAGATCTGCAGTTCGATAGCTTGTAATCTCTCCTTGGAGCAACTCAAGAATTATGCCATAAATTGCCAGAGAGAATATCAGGACAATTTTAACAAGCTTGTTATTGAGTTTATTTCTGAGTGCAAAAAGCCATATAGTGCTTAATGTAAAGTAAGCAATAGTATGTAAATATTTATCACTGGATTTAATATGTAAACCCAGATCTATTTTTGGTAAATGGGTTAAACTAAGTAAGGCAATAATTGCAGTAGCAATTATTGCCAGTATTAAGGCATTATGCTCCAATAATTTCTTTATACGCTGCAGCATCTAAAAGCTCTTCAATTTGAGAATTGTCTGATATTTTTACCTTAATGATCCATCCTTCATCATAAGGGCTGGAATTAATCTTTTCAGGTGTGTCTTCTAATGCTTCATTGAATTCGATTACTTCTCCGGTAACCGGCATAAACAGGTCTGATACGGTTTTTACTGCTTCAACACTACCAAAAACCTCATCCTTTTCAATGGTCTCGTCAAGTGTTTCAACATCAACAAAAACGATATCACCTAATTCGCTTTGAGCAAAATCAGTAATACCAACAGTTGCTGTGTCACCATCTATTTTGATCCATTCGTGGTCTTTTGTAAATTTTAAATTCTCAGGTATATTCATTTTTTTAAATTTAAGGTTAATTACCAATAATATATCTCACACTAATTCCGCTGTTAATCGATGTCCTCGGGAAGGTTGTGGAGATTGCAAATTTAGATTTATTATAATCAAAATAAAAGGATGTTAATAAGTTTTTATTTAAGGAATAATCAACTAAAAATTTTAGGGTCATTAAATTTTGACCGCCTGTAATCTGATCATTAAAAATATCATCGGTAATTCCGTAAGATCTGATCTGTGTTAGATTATTTCTAATACCAACATCTGCCTTAAAATTAATATCTCCCTGAAATTTAGTGATCCTTGTTCCTGTTTTAAATTTCATTACTACATTTTTAATCCGGTAGCCCATTCCTACAACAATCTCATTTCCATTGATTTCAGTAACCGTATTGTTGTTGAAATTCAAATTTAAAGCCTTATCCTTGTTATAGGAAGCGCGTACTGAAAAGGAATTCTTCATCTTAAGATCGATCTTCATCATCGGAGCAAATTCTTCAATCAGACTAACTCCATTATAAAGCACTTCGGGGTTGAAGTTACCGGCGATATCTCGATTTACATCACCATATGGATCGTCACTTTCATATTTTAAATTGTTTGAGAATTGCAGGATAGAATAAACAGACCGGTAGCTGTGTTCTAAAATAACACTTCTGAAATTTTGTTTAAACCAACCTATATTCATGAGTCCTTTATAGGTCAGACGCCAGTTGGGGACAGGAGTATTTTTAAAAGCATCTAAAGAAACAGAATTGGCATTTTTACCCGAATAGGCTGCGAGAAATGCCGGAAGTACCACATCCTGATTGGTATTTCCAAATCCACTGATATCCCCTCCAGTTTTATTGGCGAGTCTTTGAGCAATGATCTCCCGGTTATCTTTAAAGGTCTGAAAAGCATTATCAGGATCTTCAAAAGAAGAGTTCATCATAAAGAAAGAAATACTAAAATTCCCCATGGCATTAACCGGAGATTCCACCAGATCATCATTTACCACATCAAGCTGTTGGTTAAAACTTTTTGTGTAGATCCTGTTACCAAATAATTCGATGTCAAGATCTCTTGTTGGACGAAGATTCATCGAATAATCTATTTTATCATAATGAGATTTACTGTAATTCTTATTGTAAACATTTTCATTGATGTCTCTTGAGATCAGCCAGCCGTTTTCTATGGCCAGATTCATAATATTTGCCTGACTACCGAACACAAAACCGAGATTGGGAGCAAATCCTCCATTATAACTGTCTTGCCCCATAAATCCTGATTGTGGAATATATCCGGGTAAGAAAGTTCCGTTATTCGCTGTATAGGCAAACCGGATGCTTTTAACAGAAGTGAGCAGATCTACTCCGGCTTTGATCAGTTTGTTTTCTGATTTCGAATTCTTTTTGACCTGATCTTTTGGATTTCCACCGGTTGCTGTCGGTGTCTTCTTTCCTTTTCCTTTTGTATACAATCTTTCCAAATGAAAATACTGGTAAAGTCTGTCCATGGTCAGATCTGCTGAAAAAGTATGCGTATTTGCATTTTGAATGGTGTTTCCTACAATGTCAATATTAGACAAAGAAGGGGCTTGCCAATCGTAATCAGCAGTATAGCTGTAAGTTGCGTTAATAAAATCGAGATATTTAAATTTATCAAAAGGTATTTTATAGGTTCCGTTAAAGCTTTGATGATAATGCTCGGGCCTTCCTAAAGTGAACAGGTTATCGTAAAGTGTAAGATTTTCACTCCTGTCGTATTCATCATAAACATAATTATTCAATGCCCTGAAAGTAAACTGGAACGATTTTGTAATATCCCAGGCCAGATTATAATCCCAGTTGAACATATAATTCCTTTGGATCAAAGTGGGTAATGGAGGAAGTCCTGAAACCAGTGATCTTGATAATTGTTCGTTGTAGCTTCTGATGATATTCGAGTTGACCTGGAAAGAGGTGGGGTAGGGGTTTAAGTTGATATCACGAATAAACTGCAGATAATCTTTATCGGTTAAAAAGCCCCAGTTTATAAGAGGTTCCAGCGATTTTGGCTTAAAACTGTAGCTGTAATTTGCTGTTGCCCTGAGCTTTTGGTCGATAACCCGCAGCATGTTGTAATCACGGTGATACAATTCATTATAAGCATACGAAACTGAGAAATTTTCAATATCGTAAAAATGAGGTTTACGGTTGAATTGTGTTTTATTCTTTTTCAGATTGAGAATATTTAAACTTCTCCTTTGGGTATAATCTCTGGCAATATCGCTGTTGATATTGTTATCTTTTAAAAGAACATCCTGATACTGAGGGTCAAATTTAGGATCTCTGAATTCTTCAGAAAAACTTACATTGATCGGTAGATTCAAGCCAACTCGTTTAGGTAAGAGTTGCCCGATGTTGATGTTACTTACCACCCCAAATTGTTTCATATTTTCCTGGCTTCTTTCATTTACTTTCTGGTTGATGGCTCCAAATCCCTCGGTGTGCATATTTCCTAAAAGAGAAATATCGGCAAAATCGGCAAAATTGGCATCAGCATTCAAAATAGCTGCCCAACCCCCTTCATTGTCGAAATCGGAAACACGTAATTCATTAAACCAAAGTTCAAGGCTTTTTGGGGTGGGAGAAACATTCTTAACCCCAAGCATAATGGTTCTCAGATTGGCCAGATTCGGATTTCCTTTGATCCTTATTTTATATTCAACCGGATCTCCCGGGAGCTCTGCCGGATAGATCTCGTTGGCAGGTAAGCCTGATTGAATTCTTTCCATTTTCAGCTTTCCGAAATCGCTTAAAATGGCATTCATATTGTTTTCTTCAGGCCAGATCTCTTCGGCTGTAACCGAACTGAAATCAGAAATTTTCAACGGAATTTCAATCTGATAGAAGTTATCGTTAACATCGCTTCCCAATCTTACGATGGCAACCAGATCATCATCATTCACCTTGATCTCTCCCAAAACACCTTCTGCGTGAATAAACATTTTAAGGTGTTTGTACAAACGCATATCAAAACTTGTATTTTTAAATACAGCCCTTGTTTTTCCGGGTTCAAGTTCAGTAACTTTTACAGACAAAGCCTGTTCATTTTGCTGCTGAATAGAAGTGGCTCCCTGAAGGCGTTCCCGTTTTATTCCGGGAGGTAGTACATAAGGTATAGGTTGCCGGTCACTGTTTTCTTCAATGTTTACAACACCTGTGGTAAAGTTTTGATCTTCTGCGGGGCTTATTTCCTGAGGGGGTTTGATGTTCTCTTCCAGAGTTTTGGTATTTCTCCTCCAGTCGCCTCTTACCAGCTGTAATTCTCCAAATCGCAATACAACAGGGATCCTGAATTTGGTAACGAACATTCTCATAAATCTTATCGAGGTAAAGCCCGACATATTGTTGATAATATTCTTTGGGTCTTCCGGTACGGTAATCGGAATCCTGAACTGATACCAGGTGGCTGTTTGTGTTTCGCTGTTGGGAAGTTTAACGGTTACTTCTCTTTTATCGACAATATAATTCTGGCCTACCACCAGATCACTCTGATTTAAAGAGACCTTATACTGGTAATAGCTTTCACTGGCACTCATGGTTTGATCCTTGTTGATATCTTCAACATCCGGATAGGAGGTTCCGGCAGTTGGGTAGCCCTCCGGCGAATTGTTAGGAGTAGGAGAATTGCCCTGCGATAAACTGAAATCCTGATAACGTTTTATAATACTCGCATTTTCACTGTCGAGATCTGTTCCTCTGAAATACCGGAAGTTGTCAGCAGAAGGATCTTCCCCAAATACGGATCCGAATTTCTTTGCTTCGGCATCATCATTGATCCCGTCAAAACCAAGATCCTGATTCACCCTTGAATTGTCATCCTCGGTAAAAGCGTAGATCAAAGATTGATTTTTAGGAATTGATGACCAGGGAGTTTCTTCTATATTCTCTCCGGGAATTTGAACTCCATCTTTTGGCAGACCGTTTTCAAACATTTTCCGGTTGTCCCTCAATATGTCTTCAGAAATATTTCCAAGGTTGAAATAGAGTTCTCCTTTAAAATCTGATGGAGTTGGAGGGGTTGAAGGTCCTCCTTCTTCGGGTTTGATAGAGTAATTTTCATAAGGATCTAACATCCAGAACTGAATATACTGAATATTAGCCTGTTGGAAATTTGTTGTAGTAAGTGGCCTCATGATCCCTGCCCAACGGTCTTCCGGATTGATGTAGTCACCATTGTTGTTAAACTGATCATCAAAATTATAAGTACCTCTTTTAGCCGGATGATACTGAAGGTCAAGAGTTCTGATAACATTGATCTGTGTGATATCCAGGTCAACATTCGGGAAGAGTTCATCATAGGTAATCCTTCTTACTTCAGCTCTTGAAAGTTCGGTATTATCAATATTTGATGGCCTTAAAGAGGAACCATAAAAAATCTGGTCGATGGTATACCAGGCCAGTTTAGATCTTTCCGCTCCCGATCTCAGTTCTTCGGGCAGACCGGCAGCAATATGGCCGTCGTTAAAATCCAGCTCGCCTGTTTGACCCTGTGGTGTACTTGCCAGATACCATTGTTTTGGTGATTTCACATCGATTGGAATCTGAGATCCCTCAAAATCATCTATATAAGAAGTGGAAGCTCCTTCCAGATCAATTCCTTTTGGAGATCCGGGAAGCAATTTGGCAGCTTCAGCTCTTACTGAAACAAAGGATTTGGCATCCGTATCAATATTGGGCAGTTTATTAACCAACTTGGTTAAAAGAGGTATTTCTGACCTGTAATTCAACCTGGCCCCGAGGATGGTATTGTTTACGGGTTCGTAACCATATTGTGCTTTTTGGGTCAGAGGCTTTTCGTTCAGGTTGATGATACTACCACCAATAGCCAGTTTCTCACTAAACACATGGTTTACATCCACACCCATATAGGTGGTTCTTTGCTGGGTGAATCCGATATTATTCTCAACACTTACCTGTATGGGAGCATTAGAGGAGAGTAGTGCCGGATTGATGATCTGTACATTGCCAATATTGTAATCTACCACATAATCAACTCCTTCGAGGAGTTCACGTCCGCCACTGGTTACTTTTACAGATCCTCTTGGAACATTAAAAGCTCCCAGCGGAATTCCGTTTTGGCCTTCCGATTTAAAATAACCTTTAAAAAGGTATTTATCCTTGCTCTGAAATTCATTTTGTGCTTCCGATTGGGTCAGGTCATACAATTCGTTAAAGATGTAAACATCATCTTCCGGATCGAGAATATCGTCAAGATCCCTTCCGAAAGGTTCTACAATTGGAAAAATCACATAACCCTGTTGTGAATTGATGGTAATATTTTCAACATAATCAAAAAAACCATCCCCTTCCGGTAAAATATTGTTATTCTGATCGAGTACATCCAGACGAAGCAGGTTAAGCAAAGTTCTGTCCTGTAAGCCGGGAGTTTGAGCATTTTGAAGGATGTTTACCGGTACACCGGTTTCATCATCACGGTACATGATCTCAAATCTGAATCCTTCTCTGTTCAGTTGAAAAGCGCCGGGAATCTGATAAACATTCTTCATCATCAGATCCCAGATGGGAAGTGATGTGTTGATGATCTCACTCTGGATCAGTTTTACCACAAGGTTTTCTGGAGCTACCACACCATCACCGGAAAGTTCTCCCACCTGATATACGTTGGTGCCATCGGTATATTCATAAGCTACGGCCAGCACATCGCTGTCAACCAAACGTTTGTTTAAGGTAATAAAACCCAGTTGCGCATTAAAAGTAAAATCAACGCCCTGAACCAGTTTACGTGCATTCTCTAAAATGGTATAATCACGTCCCTGCTGCATACCGTAAGAGGCAAGTGCTGAGGGTACAGTTGAGATATCTCTGATAGGGCTATCGGCGGTCAACAACGAATTTAAGTTGTTGGCATCGTTGGAAGGATCTTTGGTTCCCGGATTAGGGATCACATTTACGGGTCCGATATTTTTCGGGTTATTTTCTCCAAGATCCGCCAAAGCAACGATGTTTCTTGTATTTTCTGTTGTAGAATTTCGGTTGGTTACCCAAAGTTCTATCCGTGTAATATTGTTGGGTGAATTGATCAAAGGGAAATTTTCAAGGGCCTTGTCGTAACCATCTCTAAAGGCATGCGCCAGAAAATAGTGACGGTTCGGATCGTAACTACTTCCCTTGATTTCAAATTCCTGAATTAAAGAGCCCCCTTCGGCACTGACAATTTTCGACTGTGATCTTTGTTGAGAAAAGATCCCTGTAACGGTGGTCTTTCCAAATTGCAACTCGGTTTTGGCACCAAAAAGATTCTGTACTCCGGTAACGAGGGAATTCCGCGAAGGCATACTCACATTTCCTACTTCGATCTTTCTGATGATATCATCCTCTGTAGGAGTATATTCTATTTTTACAAGATTCTGAAAATTGAAGGTAGACTGTGTGTCAAAGTTTGCCGAAACTTTTAAACGGTTTCCAACTTTAGCATTGATACTTGCGCTGATCTCCTGATCAAAATCAAAAGTAGTGCTGGAACGGTTTTTTTCAGATAATTGAGGATTCTCTACATTTTGATAGATCACCCCGGCTTTGATCATGATGGAACCCTGTGGATTCACTTCAATGGTATTTCCGCCAAAAATACTTTCAAAGAATTTGTTGTTAACATAATATGTGGGCAACAGATTCTTTTGTGCGGCCTTACTTCCCTTGGTTTTTCCGTCGATGGCACCGATCTTCTCCGAATAATATTCAAGAATATCACGGTTTAAACGGTATTGTTTATATTCCTCTTCACTTAGAAAAGTAGGGTGTTTGATCAGGTAATCCCCTACTTTTTCGTAAAAGATGTAATTGCCTGATTCCGGATCGTAAATTACCTCATACTGGGTGGCATCATTTAAAAATAATCCTCCTTTTTGTGAGCTTTTAAAATCGTATTTTAGTTCGGGAACTGTATCAGAAACAGAGGTTTGCGTATTGGTATTCTGATTTTGAGTGGGTGTTTTTGGAGTGTTTTGTGCCGATACTGATGCAGTAAGCAAAAACAGGAAAGATAATATAATAGTAAGACTGTATGTAAATTGTTTACCGGTAACCAAATTTACAAAATTTTTAATGCTTGTTTAATTATTTTCTCCAAGGTTAAGTCCGGATCTTCCATTAAAAGTTTCTGAATGACTTTTTCAGTATTTTTACTGGTAAATCCTAATACTTCTAAAGCAGATAACGCTTCGTTCTTTATAGTATTGTCTGTTGTTAATAAGTCTTCATTAATATCATAGGTTTTTAAGATCTTATCTTTCAGATCGAGAATAACCCTTTGAGCAGTTTTAATACCGATCCCTTTGATCGACTTGATCGTAGCTACATCTCCTGTAGCGATAGCCTGCTGAATCTGTTTGGTTTCGAGCGAAGAAAGCATGGTAATAGCTGTACTGGGGCCAATACCTGATACAGAGATCAGTTCCTTAAAGATCTCGCGCTCGGTTTTTTCGTAAAATCCGAATAAAGTGTGAGAATCTTCTTTTACAGACAGATAGGTGTAAAGTTGAACACTTTCACCTTCAGGAATTTTAGAAAAAGTCTGTAAAGAGATTCGGATATAATAACCAATACCATTAGTTTCAATTATCACATTAGCAGGGTTCTTCTCTGCCAGCTTGCCTTTAACATATGTAATCATAAGCCTTGTCTAATGATTTTGCCAAATGTAATGATAAAAACCGAAACTTATAAATAAAACAGCATTCAGATTTGTTAAAAACGAATGCTGTTTTTTGAATAAAAAGAAGGTCATTTTATTCATCCGATGACTTAATACGTCTTTGTATAGAGTCATCGGATGAATTATTTAAGGTTTTATATTTCAACTTTTACGTCTCCTTCTTTTTGTTTTACTATTCTCCCGGTCCTGAGCATCTACAACGGCGATCGTTACCATATTCACAATTTCATCCACGCTGGCATGTAATTGAAGCAGGTGAGCAGGTTTGTTCAATCCCATAATGATAGGACCAACTGAATCTACATGGTTCAGTTCTTTCATCAGTTTATAGCTGATATTGGCCGAATCAAGATTCGGGAAGATCAGTCCGTTAACCTTTTTACCTTCAATCTTAGTAAAAGGAAATTTATCTGATCTCATCTTCTCATTAATAGCAAAGTCAGCCTGAAGATCTCCATCAATTGTGATCTCCGGATGTTGATCGTGTAAAAAACTTACAGCTTTACTAATTTTTTTTGATGTTTCTGATTTGGAAGAACCGAAATTAGAATGTGAGATCATAGCAAGATTAGGCTCTAAACCAAATAACTTCATGGTTTTATGGGTCATTACTGCAATTTCAGCCAGTTCTTCAGCGTTTGGATTGATATTCATTGCAGTGTCCGACATGAATAAAGGTCCGCGTTTAGAAAGCATTAAATTAGTTGCTGAAACCCTGTTTATACCTTCTTGTTTGCCAAGAAGTTCAATCATTGGTTTAGCAACTGCAGGATAAAATCTTGAATAACCTGTTACCAATGCATCAGCATCACCGTTTTTTACCATCATGGCAGCAAAATAATTGCGTTCACGCATCAGCCTTTGAGCTCCCAGTTTGGTAATACCGTTTCTTTGTTTAGATTTCCAATAGCTTTCAGCAAAACTATTTCTTCTTTTTGTTTCTTTTTGCGATTCTGGATCGATGATAGGAACCTTTGCGTCAAAACTGATCTCTTTCATTAAGCGTTTGATGGTAGCCTTGTTACCCATCAAAATAGGTTTTGCTATACCTTCATCGTAAGTGATCTGTGCAGCTTTCAATACATCGAGATGATTAGCCTCGGCAAAAATAACTTTTTTAGGGTTGGTTTTTGCCTTGTTGGCGATCAGTCGCATCAGTTTGTTGCCGGTGCCCAGTCTTTCTTCGAGTTCTTCCTGATAAGCATCCCAGTCGGTAATTGGTTCTGTGGCTACTCCCGTTTCCATGGCAGCTTTAGCTACAGCCGGGGGTACCTTATAGATCAAACGCGCATCAAAAGGTTTTGGTATGATATAATCTTTACCAAAATGAATGTTTTTCTCATGATAAGCAATATTTACCTGTTCCGGTACAGGCTCTTTGGCAAGATCAGCTAAAGCATGTACGGCAGCAAGTTTCATTTCCTCATTGATCTTGGTAGCTCTTACATCCAAAGCTCCTCTGAAAATAAAAGGGAATCCCAGTACATTATTCACCTGATTTGGAAAATCGGAACGGCCTGTAGCCATGATGATGTCTTTACGTGTTTTAACAGCAAGGTCATAATCTATCTCGGCAGTAGGATTTGCCATGGCAAAAACAACAGGGTTCTTAGCCATAGATAAAAGCATTTCCGGACTTACAATGTTTCCTTTGGATAAACCGATAAAAACATCGGCACCTTTCATAGCTTCTTCCAAGGTATGAAGATCTCTGTCGGTTGCAAATTCGGCCTTTTGAGAAGAAAGGTTCTCACGGTCCTTACGGATTACGCCTCTACTGTCTAACATGACAATATTTTCATCTTTAACTCCTATTTTTTTGTACAAACGGGTACACGAAACAGCTGCTGCTCCGGCACCACTTACTACAACTTTAACTTTCTCCGGTTTTTTCTTAACCAGTTCTAAAGCATTTTTAAGGGCTGCTGTAGAGATGATTGCAGTTCCATGCTGGTCATCATGCATTACAGGGATGTTCAATTCTTCTTTAAGCCTTCTTTCAATTTCAAAGGCTTCAGGCGCCTTGATGTCTTCCAGATTGATTCCTCCAAAAGTTGGCGAAATAGCTTTAACAGTTTCGATAAATTTATCAACATCTTTGGTGTCAACTTCAATATCAAAAACATCAATATCGGCAAAGATTTTAAATAATAAACCTTTTCCTTCCATAACGGGTTTTGAAGCCAATGGCCCTATATCCCCTAATCCTAAAACTGCAGTTCCATTAGAGATTACTGCAACAAGATTACTTTTTGCAGTATACCGGTAGGCATCTTTAGGATTTTTTTCAATTTCTAAACAGGGTTCGGCTACTCCCGGAGTATATGCCAGACCCAGATCACGCTGAGTAGTATATTTTGTTGTTGGTACTACCTGAATTTTACCAGGAGTTGGAAACTCATGGTATTTCAATGCGTCTTTTTTGCTAATTTTTGAAGCCATAATTTTTTAATTCAAATTTCTAAGCAAAATTAACTAATTACAACATACTAAAAGCTAACAAAATTCATTTTTTACAAATTGAACATTTCTTTGTAACCCATGTAGCTTAGCCCGCTTTATAGCAGATTTTTTAAAGATTCTTTTAAAGATCTCATCAGTGATCTCTTCCCAGTCTTTTTTTGTCATTTGAAGCAGATCGGGATGGGGTTTAAATTTGGGTTCGGCATGAGGAAGGGAGAACCTGTTCCACGGACAAACATCCTGACAGATGTCGCATCCAAAGATACGGTCATTAAATTTTCCTTTCATTTCTTTTGGGATCTCATCTTTAAGCTCGATGGTAAAATAGGATATGCATTTACTTCCGTCAATGATTCGATCGGGTAAGATCGCTTCTGTTGGGCAGGTATCAATGCATTTGCTGCATTTTCCGCAGTGGTCGGTTTGAAATTCGTGATCGTATTCTAATTCAAGGTCCAGGATGATCTCTGCCAGAAAATAAAAAGATCCCTTTTGTTTGGTAATGAGCAGGTTATTCTTTCCAATCCATCCCAAACCGCTTTTTTTGGCCCAGATCCTTTCCAGAACTGGGGCAGAGTCAGTAAAAACCCTTGCATCAACTTCTCCGATATTTTCCAGAATAAAACTTAACAGGGTATATAATTTATCTTTGATCACATGGTGGTAATCTTCACCATAGGCATATTTGGATAGTATGTATGTGTTACTTATCTGAGTTTTTTCAGGAAAATAATTGTATTGCAGGGAGATCACAGATTTGGCTCCGGGTACTAATTTCGTCGGATCCAGTCTTTTATCAAAATGATTTTCCATATATTTCATTTCCCCGTGAAATCCGTTTCGCAACCATTTTTCGAATCTCGGGGCTTCTTTTTCTAAAAATTCTGCTCTTGAAATTCCAACAGAGGAAAATCCGAGGCGAAGTGCCTCCTCTTTAATAAGCTTTGTATAGTTATGCTTAAGTTTCAGATTTTAAAGTTTTTTCCTGTTACAGAGTTATTTGAGCAGATTTAGCTTTTGATAAAGCCATAGAACATCTATCTTAAAACAGATTTCCCTGTGCACTGCCTTTTATCTTTCCCAGATGCTTGTATGCAATTTCGGTAACTTCTCTTCCTCTGGGAGTTCTCATGATAAAGCCCTCCTGAATTAAAAAAGGTTCATAAACCTCTTCAATGGTTTCAGGATTTTCCCCTACCGCTGTTGCCAGGGTATTGATGCCTACAGGTCCGCCTTTAAATTTATCTATAATGGTCGAAAGGATCTTATTGTCCATCTCATCCAATCCATGTGTATCTACTAGTAAGGCATTGAGTGCGTATTTGGCAATTTTTATTTCTATGGTGCCATTACCCTTGATCTGGGCAAAATCTCTTACCCTTCGTAAAAGGGCATTGGCAATCCTCGGTGTACCACGACTTCTTCCGGCTATTTCTATGGCAGCTTCCATTGAGATGGGTACCTGAAGTATTTTTGCACTTCTTTGGATAATGCTGGTTAGAAGTCTTGTACTGTAGTAATTAAGCCGGCTACTGATTCCAAAACGAGCCCGCATGGGTGCCGTAAGCAAACCTGAACGTGTGGTTGCTCCAATCAAAGTGAAAGGTTCGAGATTGATCTGTACGGAACGGGCGTTAGGTCCCGATTCGATCATGATATCGATTCTGTAATCTTCCATGGCCGAATAAAGATACTCTTCGATCACAGGGCTTAGCCGGTGGATCTCATCAATAAAAAGCACATCCCTGCTTCCCAGATTGGTAAGAAGTCCAGCCAAATCTCCCGGTTTATCTAAAACCGGTCCGGAAGTTACCTTGATATGGGTATTCAGTTCATTCGCTAAAATATGCGCCAGGGTGGTTTTTCCAAGGCCGGGAGGTCCATGAAAAAGTGTATGATCAAGGGCTTCATTTCTTAGATTGGCAGCTTTAACAAAGATCTTTAAATTTTCCAGGGCTTGATCCTGTCCGGTAAAATCATCAAAGGTGATCGGCCTCAGTTTTTTTTCAATATCCAGTTCCTCCGGATTAAGATGATCTTTTGAAGCTTCTAAATTCTCATTCATATAGCAAAGTTAGCAGAAAAAAATGGATACTTTATTTATTTAGTTCTATTTCAGACTGAAGTACTATGGCGCTTGGAAAATCCAGTTTAATATCTTTTAGATCTCTGTCGGCATCCAGTTTACTGTGATAGTTTCCTGCCTGAACCTTCCAGTCGGGAGAACTGAAAAGTAATTTTACATTAATTTCCGGATACAGGCTTTTAAATTTATTCATCTCCTTGTTGGCTCCCTTTTCACTACCATAAAATAATTGTATCCGGTATCCTTCATAAGTAGCTTTTGTTTTATTGTATTCAATCTTCTTTTTTAAAAGATCGGAAATTTCTTTATCAGCTCTGATCTTTACCACTCCCTGTTCATTTTGTGCTGATACAAAAAAGCTGCTGAAAAACAGAATACTGAAAAATAAAATTTTAAATTTCATAAGATTGTTTTTTGCAAAGCTAAAATAATGTTTTTTCTTTTTATGAAAAATAACTTATTTAGAATGAGTATAAATTACTATGTAATATGTAATACATTTTGTTGGTAAGTTATAAAATGTAATTTTGCATTAATGTTTTAATTTTATGATTTTTGTCATAAAAGTATATATTTTATTTTACGCCCTTTTTTTAGTAGGGAAAAGCAGAGGATCAACTTAAAATAACTCAAAAGATATTGTAATGCAAAGCAGTACATTAAAACGTTTACTAACCGGACTTTCTTTCCTTTTTATTTTTTCATTAAGTTTAAACGCTCAGCAGGGAAATGCTGAAAACGGTAAGAAATTATTCAATACACATTGTGCGGCATGTCATAAGTTAGATAAAAGATTTGTGGGGCCACCGTTAAAAGGAATTACCAAAACAAAAGAAAGAGAATGGCTACATTTATGGATTAAAGATAATGCATCTTTAATTAAAAGTGGTGATAAAGAGGCGAATGCCATTTTTGAGGAATATAATAAGATTCCTATGACTCCTTTCCCCCAACTTTCTGAAACCGATATAGATGATATTCTGGCCTATACGGATGACAATCCTGTCGGAGGTGCAAATGCTGCTGTTCAGGTAGATCCTGCTTTAGCAGCTAAAGGAAAAGGATTGTTTCAAACACATTGTGCGGCCTGTCATAAACTCGAAGGTAAGCTAGTAGGGCCCGGATTGGGAAATGTGTCTGATAAAAGATCAAAAGAATGGCTGCATGCCTGGATAAAAGACAATGCTGCCCTTAGAAGTACAGGAGATAAAGATGCGATTGCTATTTTTGAGGAATACAACAAAATCCCAATGACGGCCTTCCCTCAGTTATCTGAAGAAGATATTGATGCTATTTTGGCATATACTACTGCAGGTATGATAAAACCCGCAGAAACTACAAGTACAGAAGCTGCAGAAATACCTGTTGCAACTACCAAACCATTGAGTACTGCTTGGATAAGCTATACTTTGGTTTTAGTCTTGTTTATCATTTTGTTATGGTTACTTTTATACAGTAAGAATGGTTTTTTAAAGATCTCAGCTGTAATTCTGGTATTGCTCGTATCTGCTTATGTGCTGTTTGATAATTTGATGGGAGTTGGCCTTGATCAAGGGTACCAGCCTATCCAGCCTATTGCTTTCTCACACAAGATTCACGCTGGTGATAATAAAATAGATTGTGAATATTGTCACTCCTCTGCCAAGAACAGTAAAACTTCCGGTATTCCTTCGGTAAATGTTTGTATGAATTGTCATAAAAGTATTTCAGAATATACAGGAAAAGTAGCTTCAGCAGAAGAAAAAGCATTCTACGATAATGAGATTCATAAAATCTATGATGCTATTGGATGGGATCCTGAAAAAGCTGCTTATATTGAAAATTATCAGGTTAAACCGATCAAATGGAACAGAATTCATAATCTTCCTGATTTTGTTTATTACAACCACTCTCAACATGTTACAGTTGCCGGTCAGAAATGCCAGACCTGTCACGGACCTGTAGAGGAGATGGACGAGGTATATCAGTATTCACCACTTACCATGAGATGGTGTATCGATTGTCATAAAGAGACTGAGGTTGATTTGAAAGGCAATGATTATTATGCTAAAATTCACGAACAACTCGCTAAAGAAAGAGGCTTAGAAAAAGTAACTATTGCCGATCTGGGAGGTAAAGAATGTGGTAAGTGCCACTACTAAAGAGTAATAAAAAAAATAAAGAGACACCAATTCATTTGATATTTGGTTCTTACAATCATTAAAAAAATAATAAATGGCATCTAACAAGAAATACTGGAAAAGTGTTGAAGAGCTTAAAAAAAGCAGCTCGATTGTTGAAAAGCTAAAACAGAACGAATTTGTAGAAGAAATACCAACAGATAAATTTCTGGGGGATAAAGAAAACTTAACTGCAAGTTCAACCAGCAGAAGGGATTTTCTGAAATATTTAGGATTTTCTACTGCAGTAGCCTCTTTGGCGGCCTGTGAAGGACCGGTGATTAAATCGATACCTTATGTGGTTAAACCCGATGATGTGACCCCCGGTACAGCCGATTTCTATGCCACTACTATGGCTGATGGATTTGATTTTGCTAACATACTTGTAAAAGTAAGAGAAGGTCGCCCTATCAAAATAGAACCCAATAAAGATGTTTCAACAGGAATAACTAACGCAAGGGTACAGGCTTCCGTTCTTTCGCTTTATGATGAAAACAGGTTAAAGGGACCCAAAGCAAACGGTAAAGATACTACCTGGAAGAAATTTGATGCTGAAGTAGTTTCCAAACTCAATGAAATAAAGAATGCAGGGGGAAAACTGGTTTTCTTAACCAATACCTGTGCGAGTCCGAGTATTGGTAAACTGATTAAGACCTACGGAGAAGAATTTGGTAATGTTCAGCATGTGGTTTACGATTCGGTTTCTGAAAGTGCTGCTCTGGATGCGATGAAAGAAATGTACGGCGTTAGAGCTTTGCCGGATTATGACTTCTCAAAAGCCGATCTTATTGTTTCTATCGGTGCCGATTTCTTAGGGGATTGGCAGGGAGGAGGTTTTGCTCCCGGTTACACCAAAGGCCGAGTGCCAAAGGATGGTAAAATGTCCTATCATGTTCAGATTGAGTCTAACATGTCATTAACCGGTGGTAATGCTGATAAAAGAATCATTGTTAAACCTTCGGGACAGATCAATGCCTTGTTGAAATTATACAAAGCTGTTGTAAATGGTATTTCAACCAGAGAGAGTTCGGAATTGAATACTTTAATAGATCAGATCGTTAAAGCAGGAAAAAGAGCAGTGGTTGTTACCGGAATTCAGGATAAGAATGCACAACTTTTGGCACTGGCCATCAATAAAAAGTTACAAAGTGAGGCATTAGATACCGTTAACACAAGAAATGTGCGTTTTGGTAATGATGCTAAAGTAAAACAACTAATCGCCGATATGAATGCCGGAAAAGTTTCGGCTCTTTTTATGAGCAATGTTAACCCGGTTTATTCTTTACCTGCCTCAGCAGATTTTAAGGAAGCATTAAAAAAAGTAAAATTAAGTGTTGATTTTACCATGAGTAATGATGAAACGGCTCAGGTATCTCAATATGTAGCGGCCATTCCCCATTTTCTCGAATCCTGGGGAGATGTAATGATCAAAAAAGGCCAGTACAGCCTGGTACAACCTACGATCAAACCTTTATTCGATACACGACAATTTCAGTGCAGTCTTTTAAAATGGTTAGGAAAGAAAGAAACATTTTACGATTTTCTTAAATCCAACTGGAACAATAACATTCTGGCAGGAAAGTCATGGAATAAGGCCCTTCACGATGGGGTGTTTACCAAAGAGTTCGAAGTGCCTGAATTTACATCAACTGTTGATGTTAATGCAGCTGCAAAAGAATTGGCTTCTATAAAAGGCGGTAAACTCGAACTTTCAGTTTATACCAAAGCAGGATTGGGAGATGGTCAGCAGGCTAACAACCCGTGGTTGCAAGAGCTACCGGATCCAATCACCAGAACATCCTGGGACAATTATTTACTGATCTCCAGAGTTGATGCTGAAAGATTAGGATTAAAAAACTGGACGGTTGATAACGGAGCGTTAAACGGAGACAAAGTAAATATCTCTGCCAATGGAGTATCTATTAAAGATATTCCTGTTTATATTCAGCCGGGTCAGGCTCCGGGGTCAGTGGCACTGGCCTTAGGTTATGGCCGTACAGGTTTACAAAAAGAGATGAATGTGGGAGTAAATGCTTATCCTTTTGCCGATAAGTTTTTCCATGATATTAAAATAGTAAAATCCCCTGGTGAACATGAATTTGCTTGCGTTCAGCTTCAGCATACCATTATGGGTAGAGAAGGGGAGATCACCAGAGAAACTACTCTGGCAGAATATATTTCAAAACCAAAAGAAGAATGGAATCCGAAACCGGTTTACTCTCTGGATCATCAGGAAGTAACTGAGGATAAAGTTGATCTTTGGGATAAATTTGATGATAGTATCGGAACCAAGTTCAATATGTCCATTGATCTGGCAACCTGTACCGGTTGTGCAGCCTGCGTAGTAGCCTGTCATGCTGAAAATAATGTACCGGTTGTTGGAAAACATGAGATCAGGGTGAGCAGGGATATGCACTGGTTGCGTATCGACAGATATTATTCCAGTGATATGACCGTTGAAAAAGGAAAAGAAGAAGGTACTTTTGGTACCGGGGAATATTTTGATGAGATGACGCATCCTTCTGATGCTCCCGAGGTTTCTTTCCAGCCTGTTATGTGTCAGCACTGTAATCATGCACCTTGTGAAACCGTTTGTCCGGTAGCAGCAACATCTCATGGTCGTCAGGGACAAAATATGATGGCTTACAACCGTTGTATCGGAACAAGATATTGTGCTAACAACTGTCCATATAAAGTAAGACGTTTCAACTGGTTCAAGTATTTCAACAATGACGAGTTTGATTACAATATGAACAATGATCTTGGAAGAATGGTATTGAATCCTGATGTAGTTGTACGATCTAGAGGGGTAATGGAGAAATGTTCTTTATGTATTCAGAAAACTCAGGCTACTATACTTACAGCCAAGAAAGAAGGAAGACCTGTACGCGATGGCGAATTTGAAACTGCCTGTTCAAGTGCCTGTCCTTCCAATGCGATCGTATTTGGTGATATTAATGATAAGAGCACAGAAGTTTCTAAAAAAGAAGAAGATGACAGAACTTTCAGATTACTTGAATTTGTGGGAACCAAACCAAATGTTTTCTATCATCTGAAAGTTAAGAACAAAAAGGAAGCTTAATCAAAATTAGTTAAAGAAATAAAACAAAATTTAAATTTTAAATAAAATTATGTCTCATTACGAAGCGCCTATCAGAGAACCGTTAATTTTAGGAGATAAAAGTTATCACGATATTTCAAATGACATTGCCGCGCCTATTGAAGGAAAAGCCAATAAATGGTGGTGGTTTGTTTTTTCCGTAGCTATGATCGCATTTTTGTGGGGAATCGGAGCTATTGCTTATACCATTGGAACCGGTATTGGTGTATGGGGATTGAACAACCGGATCAACTGGGCATGGGATATCACCAACTTTGTATGGTGGGTGGGTATCGGTCACGCCGGAACCCTGATCTCTGCAGTATTGTTGTTATTCCGACAAAAATGGAGAATGGGTATCAACCGTTCCGCGGAAGCGATGACCATATTTGCAGTAATCCAGGCAGGTACTTTTCCATTGATTCACATGGGTAGGATCTGGAATGGATACTGGACCATGCCTATTCCAAACCAATTTGGTTCTTTATGGGTAAACTTTAACTCCCCTTTGTTATGGGATGTGTTTGCCATCTCAACTTATCTTTCAGTTTCATTGGTTTTCTGGTATACAGGATTGCTTCCTGATTTTGCTATGATCAGAGACAGAGCTACAAAACCTTTCCAGAAAAAGATCTACAGTTTATTGAGTTTCGGCTGGACAGGACGGGCTAAAGACTGGCAGCGTTTTGAAGAAGTTTCATTGGTTCTTGCAGGATTGGCAACACCTCTGGTACTTTCAGTGCATACCATTGTATCTTTTGACTTTGCTACTTCGGTAATACCGGGATGGCACAGTACCATATATCCTCCTTATTTTGTTGCGGGAGCGGTATTTTCAGGATTTGCCATGGTACAAACTTTATTGATTATCATGCGAAAGGTTTCAAATCTGGAGCAATATATTACCAGATATCACATAGAAATGATGAATAAAGTGATTCTGGTAACAGGTGGAATTGTATTTGTTGCCTATTTATCAGAATTCTTTGTAGGATGGTATTCAGGAAGTTTATACGAAGACTTTACCTATCTTTCTGTAGGAGCTGCAACCGGACCTTATGCCTGGGCTTTCTGGGCATTGATTCTTTGTAACTCAGTATTTCCACAGTTGCTTTGGATTAAGAAATTAAGAACAAGTTTTACTTTTTCTTTTATCATGTCCATCATTATCAATACCGGGATGTGGTTTGAAAGATTTGACATTATTGTGATCAACCTGAGTAGAGGTCATTTACCTTCTTCATGGACACAATTTGAGCCTACTTTTGTAGATATAGGTATTTATGTTGGAACTATAGGTTTTTTCTTTGTACTCTTCTTATTATACGCAAGAACATTTCCAGCAGTGGCGCAGGCAGAGATTAAATCTATTTTGAAATCATCAGGAAATAATTATAAAAAAGAACATTAAGAAAATACATTTTAAATCTTATTAAGATGAATAATAAAGTAATTCAAGCGATGTATGACGACGACGACGTGCTTTTGAAAGCTGTTAAAGAGACACGTGAAGCCGATTATCATATTGAAGAGGTTTTTACACCTTTTCCTGTTCACGGACTGGAAAAAGCCATGGGGCTTAAAGGTACCCGAATTGCCATAGCATCATTTATCTATGGTGTGATCGGATTTTCATTTGCCATATGGATGATGAACTATATGATGATTGAGGATTGGCCGCAGAATATTGGTGGAAAACCAAATTTTAGTTATGCAGAAAATATGCCGTCTTTTATTCCAATTATGTTCGAACTTACTGTTTTTTTCGCAGCTCACCTGATGGTCATTACTTTTTATATGAGGAGTAAACTATGGCCCTTTCAGGAAGCGAGTAATCCTGATCCGAGAACAACAGATGATAAATTTGTAATGGAAGTTTCTTTAGACGGAGATGAGAAAAAAATGTCTGATTTCTTAAAGAAAACCGGTGCAATTGAGCTTAAAGTAGCTGAAAAAAGTTAAAAATAATATTGAACTTTATATATTTTAGATCGATGAAAAATTTAATAAAAATAACTTTCCTTTTGATGATCGTAATTACGATTACTTCTTGTGGTAATAAAAGAGAAAGAAAAGTACAATATATGGCAGATACCGATATGTATAATTCGGTACCTTATGATACTTATTCTGTAAATCCGGTTTTTAAGAACAAAATTTCTGCTCAATTGCCTGTGGCGGGTACGATAAGCAGATCCACTGTTGTTTATGAATATCCCAATACCGAAGAAGGTTATAATGCTGCCAAACAAAATTTAAAATCGCCCATACCTGTAAATGAAAAGAACCTTGCCAAAGGAAAGCATTTATTTACCATTTATTGTGCCATTTGTCATGGTGATACAGGTAATGGCCAGGGTACTCTGGTAAAAAATGAAAAATTCCTCGGAGTGCCAAATTATAAAGACAGGGAGATTACACAAGGCAGTATTTATCATGTAATTATGTATGGTAGAAATATGATGGGATCTCATGCCTCTCAGTTAAAGGATAAAGAGCGCTGGCAGGTAGTTCAGTATGTTGAGAAACTAAGGTCAGATCTGATAAAATAAGATTTAATAAAAAATAAAAATATCCGGAAAAATGTATACATTTTCAAGTAAATTAAAAACGTTTTCTTTTGTGTTGATGATATTAGGAGCCCTGGGAATGGGTTATGGATTCTTTACTGCTCCTAAAACTGATGACGTAAAAGAAATGGTGCATACCAAAGCTGAAGCTCATGAAACTGATGAGAATGATGGCGCAGAACACGCAACTGCCGAAATGGGTAGCGAAGAGGAACACGCACATCTCGAGCACGTATTACATCAGGCTCAAAACCGACCCTGGTCGGCATTCTTTATTTCAGCATTCTTCTTTTTGATGATCTCTGTTACCGTACTGGTATTTTATGCTATTCAATGGGCAGCTCAGGCCGGATGGTCCATTGTTCTTTTTAGGGTTATGGAAGCCATAACGGCATATATATTACCCGGATCTATCCTGTTGTTCATCTTTTTACTGGCATCAGGATTACATTTTAATCATATGTATGCCTGGATGAGTCCTGAAGCGGCCAATGATCCTATACTTCAGGAAAAATCATGGTGGTTAAATACTTCCGGATGGATGATCAGAGGTTTTGTTTATCTGTTGGCCTATAATTTCTTCAGATGGATTTTAAGAAAAAATTCTATTGCTTTGGATGCTTCCGGAGATATTAAAATTTATAAAAGTACTTTCAATTATTCTGTTGTTTTTTTGGTGATCTTTGCGGTATTTGAATTGTTTATGTCGTTTGACTGGTTGATGTCTTTAGATCCACACTGGTACAGTCAGTTGTATTCTTTCTATGTATTTGCCAGTATGCTTGTATCAGGAATAACTGTAATTGCCATTGTAACTATTTATCTAAGAACCAAAGGCTTTTTACCATTTGTTAATTCAAGTCATGTACATGATCTGGCAGTTTATATGTTTGGATTCAGTATTTTCTGGGCCTATTTTTTCTTTGATCAATTTATGCTTCAATGGTATGCAAATATTCCCGAAGAGGCAGCATATTTCCATCCAAGGCTTGTAGGAACCTATCAGCCATTATTTATTGGTATGATCATACTCAACTTTGTATTTCCGTTCCTTATTCTTATGGATAAAGATTTTAAAAAGACACCCTGGTTTGTGATTACTGCCGGGCTTATTCTTTTAACCGGTCATTTTATCGATGTTTATCAATTGATTTCCCCGGCAACCGTTGGGAATCACTGGAGCTTCGGAATTCCTGAGATCAGTTCCTTATTCTTCTTCCTTGGCTTATTTGTTTTTGTCATCTTTAATGCACTTACAAAAGCAAGCCTTCATGCCAAAGGAAATCCTTTTATGAAAGAAAGCGAAATTTATCATTACAGTTAATTAATAGATACTTAAAAATCTGTATATTATAAAATTATTTAAAGGTCTGCTTTTAACAAAGCAGACTTTTTTTAATAAAAACATGATTTATATCATGTTTTTGTATATCTTTGTATCAAATATGACATAGTTATATTCCCCCTTCTACTACTAACTTTGATCAAACCTCAAATCTTTTGAGGTTTTTTTATTTATATTTGGTGAAATTATAAAAATAATGTTCAAGAAGATATTAAAAATTCTTTTGGTACTTA
Organism: Flavobacteriaceae bacterium; assembly: GCA_024762795.1. Lineage (GTDB taxonomy): Bacteria > Bacteroidota > Bacteroidia > Flavobacteriales > Flavobacteriaceae > Namhaeicola. The sequence continues at coordinate 40,372 of JANTGS010000015.1, forward strand.
TTCTTTTGTTTGCAATAGCTTTCTGGTTCTTTGCACAGAATAATAAGCCTGTTTATAAAGGAGATCTGCAGCTTACCGGTTTGCAGGAAAAAGTAAATGTTTATTTTGATGAGATTGGTGTGCCGCATATTTATGCTGAAAATTTACAGGATGCTTATACGGCATTTGGTTATCTGCATGCACAGGATCGCCTCTGGCAGATGGAGCTTATAAGAAGAATAGCCGCAGGGCGCTTATCGGAGATCTTTGGAGAAAAGATGATCAAGATTGATAAATTCTTTCTCGGCTTGGGTATTAAAGAGGCTGCTTTAAAAGATATTCAAAGAATTGATACATCAAGTATTTCCTATAAAATGACAAAGGCTTATCTGAATGGTATCAATCAATTTATAGAAAAGGGTTCTACGCCCGTTGAATATCGTCTGCTGGGGCTGGAAAAAGAAAAATATACTATTCAGGATATTTATAATGTCTTCGGGTATATGAGTTTTAGTTTTGCCATGGCCTATAAGACCGATCCGTTATTAACCAGTTTAAGAGAAAAACTGGGCGATAAGTATGTGAAAGAACTGGACATTACTTTTAATCCAAAATCGACTTTGATCTACAGTTATAACCGTAATTCTAAAAAACTTGCCGAGAATATTTCTTCTTCTGTAAATTCCCTGCTCAAATTTGCCCCTGTACCCCAGTTTATAGGGAGTAACAGCTGGGTAGTTGGAGCAAAAAAAACAAAGAATAAAAAGGTGATCTTTGCCAATGATCCACATATCGCTTTTTCGCAACCTGCTGTATGGTATCAATCGCATCTGGTAACTCCCGGTTATGAGATCTATGGTTTTAATCTTGCGCTAACCCCTTTTCCTTTACTCGGTCATAATCGTAACTATGCTTATGGTATTACCATGTTTGAAAATGATGATATCGATTTCTTTGAAGAACCTGAAGGACAAAATTATAAAATTCGTACTGAAACCATTAAAGTTAAAGATGGTGATGATGTGACTTTTCAGTTTAAAACCGGAAAGAACGGACCTATTGTAAATGATTTTGTTGAGGTTTTTAATATGGATAAAGAGATCAGTATGGACTGGATCTATACCAAAGTGCCCAATGAAATGCTTGAAGTTTCGTATGAAATCTCACATGCCCGGTCACTTTCAGATTTTAAAAAAGGGGTGTCTAAGATCAATGCTCCCGGATTGAATATGATGTATGGAGACGCTAAGAATAATATTGCATGGTTTGCCTCTGCGAAACTTTATAAGAGAGAAAATGTAGAGAATTCAAAGTTCATTCTCAATGCTAAAAATAATAAACTCGAGTATCTGGATTTTAGTAAAAACCCACAGGCCATCAATCCGAAGTGGAATTATGTTTATTCGGCCAACAACCAGCCAGATGCTGTAGACGGAAGGTTCTATCCCGGATATTATGTTACTCAGGACAGGGCTAAAAGAATTGTAGATCTCCTGAAAGAAAATAATGATATCGATCTGGAATTTATGAAGAAAATGATCACAGATGATACCTCGTCAACACTTCTGTCTCAGTTGAAAGTGATCACCGGCGAAATTTCTGATGTTAAACTTTCTGAAAATGAAAAACAGGCTATGGAAATTTTAAAGACCTGGAAGGGCAACTATAAAAAAGAACTGGTGGGGCCAACAGTTTTTAACAGGTTCTTATACAGATTTCTATACAATACTTTTGCTGATGAAATGGGTGAAAAGACCTTTAAATTATATCTGGGTACGCATTTGGCATACAGGCAGATCGATAAGCAGATCAAGAGATACAAATCGGTATGGTGGGATGATAAATCAACTAAAGATATCTTAGAAAACAGAGAAGAGATCTTTACCAGATCTTTTCATGAAGCCATTACGGCTTTGGAAGCACAATTTGGAGATGATGTGAGTGAGTGGACCTGGGATAAGGCATTGTCAATTACGCATAAGCATACCTTTAATGAAGTTGAATCCTTAAAGAGTATATTTAATGTAGGGCCCTTTAAAACGAATGGAGGTAATGAGGTGATCAACAATCAGATCTTTCCTTTTACCGATACCGGAAAATATGAGGTCGTCGCAGGGCCGTCCACACGGCGATTGATAGATTTTAGTGATGTGGAGAATGCTTTGTCTATTCTCCCAACAGGACAGTCAGGAAATGTTTTTAGTAAACATTACAGTGATCAGGCTGAAACCTATTTAAAGGGTGGATTTTTTAAGATGAAACTGAATAAAGAAGAGATTCAAAGTTCAAAAGATCTATTGATACTTAAACCTCAGGATTCTGTAAAGTAATTACAATGATCTTAAATAAGAATCCAGAGATAAAATATGTTCCCGAAATTAAATTGATCGGAATCAGAGCTAAAATGACTCTTAGCGGGGACAAGACCGTTGTGCTATGGAAAAAGTTTATGCCCTTGCGAAATAAGATCTTTAACAGGGTAAATAATGATTTTATAGATGTTCAGGTTTATAATCCTGAAAAGGAATTCAAAAACTTTGATCAGAATACAGAATTTGAAAAATGGGTTGCCGTTGAGGTTTCCGATTGGGAAAATATTGTTGAAGGGATGGAGACTTTAGTTATCCCCGAAGGGAAATATGCAGTTTTTTATCATAAAGGTCCGGCTGTTGAATCTTCCCGGGTGATGCAATTTATCTATGCGCTCTGGCTTCCGGGTTCTGTTTATACTTTAGAGAATCGTCCGCACTTCCAAATCTTAAAAGAAGGCTATAAACCTGATGATCCTGCTTCAGAGGAAACCCTATGGGTTCCTGTATCCTAAAAGAAGCTTGTTATTGTTAAGAAAAAAGAGATCATTAGAAAAACCAAACTCAGAGTCAGCCAGAAATACATTTTCTTTTCTTTGATCAAGAAAATAATACTGTAAACAAGAAAGAATACCTGCGCCAGTAAAAATGGAATACTTAAGATCTCTCTGAATACTCCGATCAAAACATGATCAATTTGAAAAATGTAT